>CAZSWX010000097.1:0-7290 GCA_964610865.1 uncultured Enterobacteriaceae bacterium | reverse complement strand
GGATTACTTTCGTTTTGTGGAAAGAGCTCGGCGGGCTGGTATTTCGCGACCGATACTGCCCGGTGTCATGCCCATACTAAACTATAAGCAGATAACGCGTATTACTCAGATGTGCGGTGCGTCGATCCCGGAAGCGTTGCGACAGCAGCTAAAGTCGGTGGCTCATAATCCGGACGGAGTACTTCAGGTAGGTGTTGAATGGGCCGGCCGACAGTGCGAACAGTTGCTGTCGGGTGGCGCTCCGGGGATTCACTTTTATACGATGAATCGTTCGGAAGCGACACAGCGCATTTTTGAACGGCTGCGAGACAGTGCCGTCAAATCTATGATACCTTCCGCGGCCTAGCGCATTGGATAGGCTGTTGGCGAGCGGATCATCGTAGGGTGTCTAATTCAGATTGACGCTGGTGCCCGGCATGGTATGGTCGGGCCGTTTGATGCCGAAAAATACTGAGGGAGATGTTGAGGCGAGAGCATGACCGAAGAAGTGACAAGAGTTGAGGAACTTAATTCGTTCTGTGAAGGCTTGCCTAGATTCCAGGTGGGGCCGTTATGGCAGGTTCTCGCCAAACAGTTAACTCCCGTCCCTGAGACGGTTGTCCAGCCCTATCTGTGGCGATGGGAGGTAATACGACCAGAGCTCATGCGTTCTGGAAAGTTAGTAAGTGCGGCAGAGGCCGAACGACGTGTACTCATGCTCCTTAACCCCGGCTTACCTGGGAGGGTGGCGACTACGCACACGCTCTATGCAGGCCTTCAGTTGATTTTGCCTGGTGAGGTGGCCCGCACTCACCGTCACACGCCGAATGCGTTGCGTTTTGTTATGGAGGGAACCGGAGCATATACGGTTGTAGACGGGGAAAGACTACCTATGGAGCCCGGAGACTTCGTGCTCACGCCGGGGTGGACGTGGCACGAGCATGGCAGTGCTGGCGCCGAACCTGTCGTTTGGTTGGATGGGCTGGATTTGCCTCTTTCTGGTATGATGGCGGGCACATTTTTTGAACCGGGTGAGAAGGAATCACAAACTCTTACAAAGCCCGATGATCAATCGACGACAGCCTTCAAGAGGGGAGGTTTGTTACCAACGTGGCAGATAACGACTAGTGGAGATTCGCCTTTGCTTAAATATTCTTGGAGCGAAGCTCGGCCTGCCCTGATGGACCTGAGTAAAGACGCTGAGAGCCCTTTCGATGGAGCAACGATAGAATACACTAACCCGACAAATGGAGGTCCATCATTAAAAACTATAGCGAGTTTTCTTCATAGGATCCGGCCAAAACAACGAACCCAAGCTCACCGTTTGGCGGCAAGTAAGGTATATTTAGTCGTGGAAGGGGGCGGTCAGACTATCATAGATGGAAAAACGTTCTTCTGGGAAGTAGGCGATGTGTTTGCCGTTCCAACGTGGGCCCGGCACAGCCACGTGAATCCGTCGTCCTCCCGTGATGCAATACTATTTTCCTTTTCAGATGCTCCGGTCATGAAAGCACTCGGTTGGTACCGAGAGCAAAAATATTAGGACAAAGCAAATGCTGAAGACTATGATTGTTGGAAGCCTCCCCCGGCCGACATGGTTGGTCCCTCCAAATTCCATGTATGTTTCGTGGCAGCTTGACCCCGACCATTTGAAAGAAGGGCAAGACGATGCAGTTAGGCTTGCCATCGCCGAACAAGAAACAGCTGGAATGGATATCGTCACAGATGGGGAACAGCGCCGGAGACATTACATATGGGGATTCGTAGAAGGGTTGACCGGGGTGGATTTTCAGAACCTTGTCGAGATAGAGACCCGAGGCAATCGCTACGGCATCAAAGTGCGGGCGGCTCAAGTCATAGACCAATTGCGGCGTCCGCACTCAATTTTGAAGGATTCGGTGGCGTTTGTTAAAGCATACACAAATAAGCCAGTGAAGGTTACACTCCCCGGACCCATGACTACGGCTGATACGCTAGCGGACGCCTATTATAAAGACAGAAGAAAGCTGGCAGGAGAGATCGCAAACTTATTGAATGATGAGGCTTGTGAGCTTGCACAAGAGGGTTGCGACATTATTCAGTTCGACGAACCGTGTTTTAATATTTATCTGGACGAAGTGGAGGAATGGGGAATTGAAATGTTAGAGAAGGCTGCACACGGGGTAGAGGCGAAGACTGCAGTGCACATTTGTTATGGTTATGGGATACCGGCTGTCCTTGAGTGGAAGAAAAAGAATAGCGATTGGGGACACTATGGACGTACACTACCGCTCCTGCGCTCTAGTTCGATAGAAATGATTTCTGTTGAGTGTGCCGCTTCGGGAGTGGATCCGGCGGTCTTGGGCGAAGCTAAGGGGAAAGACTTGATGGTAGGGGTTATAGACGTCGGTACGGAAGAAGTCGAGAATACAGAGGTCGTGGCCGACCGAATTCGAACGGCGTTAAAGTATGTTCCCCCTGAACGGCTCTATCCATCTACCGATTGCGGAATGATACCGCGTGGTCGTGGTACTGCGACAGGTAAAATGAAAGCACTCGCTAGCGCCGCGTGGCGTATACGGGACGAACTGCAAAACCCCGCTGCAACCTGACTTAACCAAATGTCTGCCTTATACGACATGTTTTCTGGGAGCCCGGTATTGGTTGGTGCGGCATTAGGCGTTGTCATAGCCGTTCTTGTCATCGCGATCACTGAGGGTGGAAAGGGTTCATAGCTAGCGACATGAGTCAAATAAGTAAGGCGACATTTGTTTCGAGACTGGCGAACGGTTTAGACATGCCAAAAGCGTTGCTGGCCGCTATGACAGACCCGTGTTCTTGCACTGACCGACAATGCGATGGATGGAAAGTGACACGGATGCCCGACCTCGAAGAGATTCAAAAATACGGATTGGAGGAGCGCTTTGCGATGTCTGGGTGGCGAACGTCATTGAGCGCGATAATAGAAGACTAAGCACGACGCGCTGGTTTGAAACAACAAAGTCAAGAATAATGGACAGCTTTAAACGAAGTGGCCTATTGGAGGTGAGCGATCCAGTTGAGGGGTTCATTTGGCAACATCGCGAAAAATTTGCCGCGTTTAGCTGGAGAGGGTTGCTCAAATACGGACGGGGAATTGTTCTCGTGGATGCGCGGAAATGGTTAACGCCGGTCGGTTCTAAGACCGTAGTGCCTGAACAACCTAATGAGGATCTAGGAAGACAGGTGCAGATTGCCTACCTTCCTGAAGGAAAGATCGCTAAATTATCTAAGACTGAGCAAAAAAAAACAGCCTTGAGCATGTTGCGTACTTACGACCCGCGCGCGCAAATGGTCGTCAACGTGTTAAAGTCAGACGGTTCGGGTATCTTTGTGGAGGTCGACTTAAAGGATTCCGCTCCACCCGATGCCTATAGGGAACTTGTCGGCAGCGAAGATTTCCAACCACAGTGGAAGGATGGTAACACCTAGCGGTCCGAGTGGCCCCAATTTGACGCAATTGGGCGCGTTTACAGCCGCCGTTCCCAGAGCTTGCTAATCCAGTCCCAGCTTTTCTTTGCCCTCTGGAGATATCATTGCCGGGGTCCAGGGTGGATCCCACACGATGTCGACTGTCGCATCTTCCACTCCAGGAATTCCCTCAATCCGTACTTGAGCATCCATCGCGATCGCCGGTCCCATCCCGCAACCCTGGGCGGTGAGCGTCATTTTAACGTCAACTTTAGAACCACCCTCGGCTATATCGTTTACTTCTAAATCGTATACCAGCCCAAGGTCGACGATGTTCACCGGGATTTCCGGATCGTAGACGTTCTTCAATTGTGCCCAAACCTTATCTTCTGTCACGAGCCCTCCGGCCGCTTCATTCGAGGGTTCTTCTACTGTTTTGCTTTCGCGACCGATCGCGTCTGCGTCCTTGTCCAATACGCGATAAAGGCCGCCTAGGGTGGGAAGTTGCAGAGTGTAAGTGTCGCCAAGGGATTGTGTAATGACCCCAGGCGTTCCCTGCGGAACTGTTACTTTTAGTCCCTGTGGTATTTGAATTGCCTCGCAATCCCGGCTGAACTCTATTTCGTCATAACTCATGTGTTCTTCCTTCGTGCCCTTGGTCGGGCAAATTCATGTGTTAGTTCTAGCTCCCAGGTTCAAAGATAGACTGCGTGGCTAGAAAATGTCAAATATCTCTATCTTGAAAGATCGGTAAACTAGCGGTCTATCCACTCTTTGATCTGCGCCCGGACGTCTTCTGGCCGGTCCTCAAGAATATAATGGCCGCTTTGCGTTACGACTTGCAAGTCGGCGCTTGCGATGACGTTGTCAAGTTCGCGGCCTATATCCATCGGTGTATAAGGATCCTGACCGCCCCATAAAAGTAGAGTTGGCATTGTCAGGTTATCAAGCCTCGGAAGGATGTTGGTTTCCAGTTCGCTATAGAGATCAAATTCACGAAAAAATTTGTGCAGAGAGCCGCGCGCTCCAGGATCTTCACGAAATGGTTCAAGATACTGTTTTATCATAGCCGGGCTCATTATCTCTTCGTCGAACACTCCCTCCTTCAGGATACGGGTCAACATCCAGTCGCCGGTGAAGAACTTTCCCAATAACGGTAGCCCGAGCAGTCTCATGGTAACAGGTAGATTTTCGTTCAACGATAGTGGAGCACTCATAAGAATTAGTTTGTGCACGTTTTCTGGGTATTCTACGGCGTAACCAGCTGCAATTACCGCGCCGAAGTCGTGCCCAGCCAGGACCAAGTTCTCGAGATGAAAGTTCTCTATGTAGTTGTGAAGTTGTGCCACATAGGTTTTTAAATTATAAGTTTTGTCTTGAGGCTTTTCGGAGAAGCCGAATCCCATTAGATCAAGTTCGTAAACGGTGTTCCCGTATGTGAGGCCGGGTGTGACGTGCCGCCACATTCTGTAGTCGCCTAGTACTCCGTGCAGGAAAATAAGAGGTCGACCGAGACCGGTCTGTCGATAGTGTAGCGTAACACCATCGATTTCAACGTATGTTTTTTCGGGATTGTGGCCGCGGAGTTGTTCGTCTGAAAGGGGCTGTGTCTCGGGCCCGCAACTGGCTAAACAAAGCGTAAGAACAAGGTACAAAAGTTGTTTTGGAAAGGAATGTGAGTGTGTAGGACAGCTGGCTTGTTGCTGCATTGCAGAAAAATACTCCTCGTTGGATTCCGGATGGTTGAGAAATCGCACGGCGCTCAGTGTTTCACGTGGTAGTGTACGCGACCTGCAACTCTAGTTTAGCCTTGCGGAGGGGACATGACAAGGATACACCAGTCCGACAGACAAATTTCGATGGAGGGCGATAATGGCAAGCGAAGAACTGTTCGAAATAATGCATTCGACCCGGAGCATGCGGCGACTCAAGAAAGACCCGATTTCGGATCAGACTATATATAAAATCCTTGACTCAGGTATTCGTGCACCTAGCGGTGGAAATACCCAGCATTGGCGATTTTTGGTCGTGCAAGACCCCGAAGTTAAGCGCCAAGTGCAAGAGATATACCAAAAAGGCTGGGAGGAGGCTCGGGCAATTTACGACGGAAAACCGGGGCCGAAACATATGGAACAAAAGCAATTTTCGAAATTGCTAGATAGCGCGACGTATTTGGCCGAAAACCTTGCTGAGGCGCCCGTGCTCCTATTTGCATGTCTCAAGGACCGCCCTATGCCTCAAGGAACCGGTGGTCGTAGTCTAGCGGAAAGGCTGTCCCGGCTGTCCGGTTCGAGTATTTTTCCTGCCGTTCAAAATATTCTCCTGGCATGTCGCGCTATGGGTCTCGGTGCGACTCTCACAACGGTATGTTCACTTCACGAAGAAGAGCTGAGGCCAGTTCTAAATCTGCCGGAGAATATTTCGACATATGCGCTTATACCTATCGGCTACCCCATGGGAAAATTTGGACCGGTGCGGCGCATTCCTGTCGAGGAGATCACCTGTCTCAATCAGTGGGGCAATCACCTCGCTCGACCAACAGGATAGAAGGGGCCGTTGTGGGGACCGCAAAGTCGCTTCTAACCGAAAAGATCTTCGTAGACCTCTGCATTAAAGCCCACTACGAAGGAGTTGCCTGTCCGAATAGCCGGCGCCCGAAGGTTTCCCGAAGGACCGATTATTGCGGCGAGCAACTCGGCTGTCGGTGTTGCCCCGCGGGTGATATCAAAGCGTAAAACCTTCTTCCCTTTGATGGCTATTACGTGCATTGGAGGTTTCAGCAATTCTCGAGTTGCGACACTGTCAAAGCGTTCTTTTCTCGCGTTTACTACAGTTTCGGCGGCCATGTTTTTGTCGGCAAGAAACTCTTGCGCCCTCTTACAACTTATTCAACTAGGCCGATGATAGTGCCACAGGAGACGGTTCTTTTCTTTAGCCATGTTATGCTCTCCTTACTCTGAGAAGACTCTCATTCCGATGTCTTGCGGGACATTGTGATCGCCCATTCATAACCATCTATTAGGGCCAACCAAGCGGATTCAAGTAAATCCCTCGACTGCCGCATGGTGCTCCACTGTTGAACACCGTCGCTGAATTTCATTATCGATACCACCTCCGCCGCAGTTCCCGCCCCACCCCGGTGAGTGTACAACTCGACCAGTTGTACACTCTCGATAAAAGGAAAGTGATTGGTAAGAACTTGTCGTAGTGCCTGGTCCAAGGCATTCACTCCGCCGACGCCCTGCGCTGCCCCGAAATCCTGCCTACCGTTGACGTCTACTACGACAACGGCATCGATGGCGGTCTTGCCGTTCCAAACTTCGTCAATTACTCGCCACCGTTCTATACCGAAAGGAGGGTCGTAGTGTTGACTGTTGCGCCATTCCTCAACTTCTTGAGAGGCCTGCGGTACTTTCGTATCTTCGTTGAAGAAATTTGATTCGTCAGGTGTTTGGCGTGACATGGCCTTTCCGTTCCTTATGGGTATTGTTCTGAGTTGGGATGAGAAAACGGGATACAGTGGCAATTGAACCATAGTTGGAAAAGTAAGCGCCTGAAATTGCTTGGCGGAACTAGTTTATACCAGTCGACAAAACGTTCCGACAAGGGTTTATTTGGCACCCAGCGTCTCCCAATGGATGTCCCAAAAGTCCGGTAGCGGGGGAGAAAGCTCAAAGTGGCCGCCGAAGCATTGGAAACTAGGTTGGTGTGAAAAACGTTCCTTGAGGTAATGTAAATGTTCTTCAATCTCGACAGTAGCAGACTCACCTACGTCAACCCGCTTCTCTTTGCCGCATTTTTTGCAACGAATATCTACGCGCATTTGGACCCCTGGATTTGTATTGTCATACCGTATAATGAACTGCGTAACACGAGGGCCAA
>CAZSWX010000096.1:0-7299 GCA_964610865.1 uncultured Enterobacteriaceae bacterium | reverse complement strand
GCGTTATCCTAGTCAAACTCGCAGACCGTGCTCACAACATGAGAACATTATCTTATCTGAGCGAAGAGAAGCAGCGGGAAATCTCCTCAGAAACACTCGAAATTTACGCTCCACTATCTCATAGGCTGGGAATTTACTGGATGAAGAGTGAGCTGGAAGACAATTCACTCCGGTACCTACACCCTGAAGTATATTCCGGCCTCAAAAGTAATGTTTCCCAAAAAAAGAGTGAACGAAAACAATATATCGCTGAAGTTATACGTCTCCTTGAACAGAAATTACATAGCGCCAAAATTGAATCTGCCGTTTCGGGACGTCCCAAGCACTTCTATTCTATTTATCGAAAGATGCAATCCCAGAACCTCGTATTCAGTCAAATTTACGACCTGGTAGGCTTTCGCATTGTCGTGTCATCGGTCAGGGAATGCTATCAAGCACTCGGCATTGTACACAGCCATTGGCGACCAGTGCCCGGACGTTTCAGGGACTATATAGCTCTTCCCAAAGCCAATATGTACCAATCCCTGCACACGACGGTTATAGGGCCTTTCGGAGAGAGAATCGAGATACAAATTAGAACCGCAGAAATGCATAGGGTGGCGGAAGAGGGTATAGCTGCACACTGGTCATACAAAGATGGTCGTGGACGTGAGGATGTGAGACATTTTGCGTGGCTGAGACAACTCGTCGAACTACAAAAACAGGTCGAGGACCCGCGAGAGTTTCTAAACACCATTAAGGAAGACCTTTTCGTTGATGAAGTCTATGCCTTCACACCCCAAGGCGACCTAAACAGGTTTCCGAAGGGTTCCTCAATAATTGATTTTGCTTATCGTGTTCACTCAGAGTTGGGAGACCACTGTACCGGAGGAAAAGTGAACGGCCACTTAGTCCCGTGGCGTCACCTTATCCAAAACGGCGACGTCATCGAAATTGTTAGCATCAAAACACAATCGCCTAGCAAAGACTGGCTCAAATTCGTCAGAACACCAAAAGCAAAATCTAGGATACGCCACTGGTTAAAAGAAGAGCAGCGTGATCGAAGTATAGCTTTGGGAAAAGAATTATTGGAAAAGGACCTCGCGCGAAACCATCAATCTCTCGCGTCTATCCGGCAACAAGGAGATGCGTTTCAAAGCGCCCGACAAACTCTAGGGTACAGCAATGACGAGACGCTTTTCGCTGCAGTTGGTTACGGACGGCTAACCCCCGTCCAGATAATCAATCAACTGGCAACACCTGGTGACTCTGCGCTGACCAATCGCGAGACTGATCAATCCGACGAGGTTGATAAAAAGACAGAGCCAGCAGGAGTCACCGTGGGCGGAAACGTAAATGTACTGATACGGTTTGGCCGCTGTTGCAACCCCCTTCCCGGGGAAAGAATTGTCGGCGTAATTACCAGGGGTCGGGGCGTGACCGTACACAACGTCGCCTGCCAACGACTCCTTGAGAGCGACCCAGAGAGGCACGTTGCCGTTAGTTGGGACCCCACGACACAGCATTCGCGACCTGTCAAAATTGAGGTCCTCTCCGAGGACCGTCCAGGCCTGCTTACCAATATGAGTAAGGCAATCAGCTCCGTGGGACTCAACATCGCGAGCGCAAACGTCCGAACTCTCTCGGACCGACGTGCTCTCAATGTATTTGAAGTCCTAATCCCCAACTCGACCGATCTTCAACGTGTAATGAGGAATCTCGAAGGAATTAAGGGCGTTGTGAGGGTTAACCGGATGAAGAAAAACTAGTGCTCCTGCCTTGCGCCTAAGCTACTTTCACGATTTTTCCAGACCTTATACAGCGAGTGCAGACCTTCATTCTCTTAATGGACCCCTGCATTCTAGTTCTAACACGCTGGAGATTTGGCATCCAGCGACGTTTCGTCTTGTTATGGGCATGACTGACATTATTTCCAACTGCGGGACCCTTTCCGCAAATTTCACATCGCTGAGCCACATAAACCTCCTATGACCGTGCACATCCAGTTACCACAGTTGTCTTTTCCGTGCAATGAACAACGCCGCTTTTTACTCTTCTCCTGTGTGGGAAGTAATTATCCTATCAATCACAGCAGTCGTCGAAATACCTGGGAGGAAACCCAAAGACACTGCCTTTCCACCCCTCTCCTCAACCAGTTGCCTCCCGACAATTGCATCCGTCTCCCAATCCCCCCCCTTTGCCAGAACATCAGGTCTCAGCGCGTTAATAAGACCGATCGGTGTGTCCTCAACAAATGGGATTACGTAGTCAACGACCTCCAGTGCCTCTATCACTGCAATTCTTTCCTCCAAATTGCATATAGGTCGAGTTTTCCCCTTCAACCGTCTCACGGACAAATCTGCATTGATACCTACTACCAGGACATCCCCCCATTTCTTAGCTTCGGCTAATATATGGACATGACCAGCATGGACCAAATCAAAACAACCATTCGTAAAAACTATCCGCTTACCTTGCGCACCTAGTTGTCGTGACACACGGATCAAATTTCGGAGAGACAACCGCTTATTCATAGCCGCTCTTTTATTCCAGCCTAAAACCCTGGGTTTTCCTAAAGTACTAAAACGAACTCTTACCGATTGAAGTAATGCCCACCAACGAAATCGAAAAGCGGAATTCCGTTTCGTCCGGGTTCACCTTTTCCACGATTCCAAAATCAAAGGCCCAACACTTTTGAGGAGATAACAACCGAAAGAAATATCGCGACCCGATAAAGGATTTATCATTGAGATCATAGCGTGTAAAATATGCCAAGGTAAAATAGTCGTTCAGGCGTAACACGACCCTCGAATTCAACTCTTTCAGCAATCGATCCGCGATTGTTCTATACGACAATCCCACGCTGGTTCGGCGTTGCAAATGGCGGAGTATCGGACTCGCAGTAGGAAGCGGTCTCGGATCACGCAAATAACCCCCGAACCTGGCGGCGATGATGTCCCCCCGGTCGACGTCAAACGTAGACTCCGCAGCGATGCTTAGGTAGGACAGGGGACGAACACGCGCGCGTAGATCAAGGTCCGAGAAGTGTCTTCCCGTCTCACTTAACCCAAATTCTTCATCGTCCTCTCGAAGCCGACGACTCGGGTCATAGGCATGGTTGACGGACAAACGAACCAGCTCACGGACTCGCGCGGTTTTACCCGAAGTGCCGTCTATTGGTTCGAATTTTCCTAAGATCCGACTCGCGAAACCATAAACGAACAGGCTGCGACGATTGACTCGATCCAAAGCATCATACATTGGAAGCCGTTCCTGACCGACTTGAGGAACATAGGAAAATGACACACTGGGTTCCACCACATGTTGAAGTTTTGTTAGTGATCCCCACCCGACGTCAAAAACCCGTGACAACCGAGTACCGGCCTCAGCTTCCAGCTGGATTATCTCTCTGGAAGACATTCCGCTGATCCGTCTAGTCGTCTGCACGGATCCAGGACCAATCAATCTGTCGCGCAGAGCATATGCTTTCGAGCGTGACGTCGTGCGATAGACTGTTTCCCTTCCCGTCACTTTTATAGACCCGAACAGGTAACGACCGAGGGAGAAGGGCATAGACGCCCAGGGAGCAAAATCAAAGCGCTGCCCGTGATACCCTCTGTTTCTGAAGAAATGAGTTCCCTCAACTCGTATTCCCGTTTGAATTCGGTCTCGCCACAATCTGCGCCGTCCTTCAATATTGATTTGAGGCAATATCTGAAAGGCATCATCCTGATCATTGCGCAAGTCTTGGTAATACCGAGCTTCCGACCGTACTTGCATATTCTTCCATGCTTTCGTGGCCCCCACCCGCGAGTCGGTAAATCGTCTGGTACGCACCTCCCTGTCCTCGAGGCCGGGGTGTACAGAAGTATTCAGCTCCCTAAGAAAGAAGTCATCACTCACGAAGAAAAGGTCGCTATAAAAGTCCACTTCCATAGGCAGTTCTTGTCTATGGGTACCAGCCACACTCCATCGGTCCGTCGGGGAAGTAGTGGAAGCGGGGCCTCTGATACGTTCATTAAAATACGACGCCGAAAAGTCACCCTCGATGTTTTCGCTGAGCGCATAGCGATATTCGCCCATTAATCCAATACGAGAGGATGTTTCGATGTCCGCGGTTATAGTAGCGTCCTGACTTTTACTCAAAGCAAAATAGAAAGGCTGCTCCCATTGAAATCCCCTTTTACTCGAGAAGCTATACTTCGGCGCCAACAATCCGCTTTGCCGCTCCTTCCGTACCGGGATCACCCCGTAGGGTATATACAGGAGCGGGACGTCGCGAACCCGAAAGAGGCCTCCTCGTATTTTTCCAGTTCCACCAAGCGTTACGTCAAATCTATCGGCGTCAAGGCTCCAATCCGCTTTACGGACATCCTCACATTCGCAGGTAGTGATTGACCCATCCACGACATGATATGTTTGGCCGTAAGACTTACGTAACGCCTTGCCCTGGATCATATATTGATTACGAGGTATGCGCACTGTGCCATCTACTATCTCTCCCGTCTCGTCTTCTAATTCGAGTTTCATCGATCTAGCCGAAATCGTGCCTTCCGGACCGGCTAATTCCACATTTCCAGCCGCCTCGAGTTCATTTCTTGCGCGACTCACTTTAACAGTATCCGCGATGAGCGTAGTCGCGCCCTTCGTAACTACCACGTCGCCAGTAGCTACAACGGTTTCCCCATCCTCCTCGTAAGTTAGAGATTCCGCTTTAACCTCTACCGGTGTTTGTGCCCACAAAACCGTAATATCAGTAGTTAGTCCCTGCGCAAAGAAAACAAGAAAGAATATGAATACCCACATTCTCAATTGCCCTGTTCCGTCTGAGAGGTTTCACAACAGTCCAGGAGCTTCTGATATGTACCCTCAAAAAGCGGCAACACTTCACCTACAAGAAACAACGATCCGCAAACTACCAAAACATCGGCCGAGTCTACGGTCGTTAGCATTTGTTTGCACGCAGAAACCGCACCATAATGCACTTCGCTTGGAACGCCGCGCGAAAAAGCGGCCTGTAATCGGCCAGGATTTTCCGCACGAGGCTGATTCACCGCCGTAAAGACGACCCTATGCGCTACTTTCCCAATCGCCGAGAGCATCGGGCCCCAAGTTTTATCTTGCATCACACCAAAAAGGAAACAGACTCTTTTGTCATGATAACAAAGCTGAACTTCCTCAATTAAAGTACGCAGAGCTTGTATATTATGCGCCCCATCAAGAATAACTAAGGGCTCCGATGAAACGCATTCAAATCGTCCAGGATAGCTTACCGATTTGAGCCCCCCTCGAATCGCGGAAGGGGATACTGGAAAACGGTCCTTAATGCACTCGAGTGCCGCGATTGCTACTGAGGCATTCCTAATTTGGAAGCGGCCCTTTAGCCCAAGGCGGAGCCGCTCGTAACACATCTCAGTGCCGACGTAGCTAAAATCGCTACCGACATCTCCTCGGGAGTGAAATGCTATGCCGTGACTTACCGTTCGGCAGTTCTGCCGGCTCGCAATATCCTCAATCACTTTGCTACTTTCGGTATCCATCTGTCCAACAACTACAGGCACCCCCCTCTTGATTATACCACCCTTCTCTCTTGCAATATCAGCGAGTGTCGACCCAAGATACTGTTGGTGATCTAGTCCCACGCTCGTAATTACACTGACCAACGGAGATAATACGTTCGTTGCATCCAACCTCCCACCCAGTCCTACTTCTACGATCGCAACATCTACCTCATGGCGGGAGAACACATAAAAGGCCAACACTGTAATCATTTCGAACGGCGTTAACTCAACACCCGCGCTTACCAATGTTGGCCGAATTATGGAAATCGCCTCGACCACCTCTCGGCGACTTATGAACCGATTTCCGAGGCGAATCCTTTCGCAAAATTCGACCAAATGCGGGGAGGTAAACAAACCCACACGGTATCCCCCCATGTTCAATACGGAATGGATAAATGCGGCGGTAGACCCTTTACCGTTCGTGCCTGCAATATGCACGCTCAGGAAATCGTTCTGAGGATTACCTAACAATTCGAGCGCATGCGCCACACGCGTAAGCTTAAGATCCATTGTCTCAACTTCCAACGCATACATCCAAAGAATAGAGTCATCATAATCTGACATAGATTTTCAACCGGCCGTTAGGCACGCCAATTTTAATTTACTCAGACTTCGAAGGAGTTCCCCTTCTGGAGTCGAGAGAACGACCACAAAGGAGGTCTAATACTTTACCAAGCACACCCTTCAAATCCTTGCGTTCGACAACGAGATCAATCATACCATGGTCGAGTAGAAACTCCGCCTTCTGAAATCCTGCGGGCAACTCTTCACCAATAGTCTGCTGAATTACTCTTCTACCTGCAAATCCTACCATCGCGCCAGGTTCAGCAATATTAACGTCCCCCAACATACCTAAAGAAGCCGCTACGCCGCCAGTAGTAGGGTCAGTAAGCACCGAAACATAAGGCAGGCCACTTGCACGCAACTCTCCCAAAGCCATGTTTACCTTTGCCATCTGCATCAAAGAGAGCACCCCCTCCTGCATCCTGGCGCCACCAGAGGCGGAAAAAAATATTACGGGCAGGCTATTCGAACGCGCGTGTTCCACGATGCGCGTCAATTTCTCTCCAGCGACAGTCCCCATGCTGCCGCCCAGGAAAGAAAAATCAAAGCATCCTATCGCTACAGAGCGGGAATCTATGCTTGCGGTACCACATACTACCCCTTCCTCTCGTCCCGAAGTTGCTATAGCCGAGTCTAGCCGCTGCCTATAAGGTTTTCGATCAACGAAATCTAAGGGGTCTGCCGACCGCAGATGTCCGTCGTGTTCAACAAAAGTTCCTCTATCGACAATAATTAGAAGCCGTTGTTCTGCCGTCAGGCGAAGATGCGACTCGCATTTCGGACAAACATAGAGACGCCGTTCGGCTTCCTTTCGAAAGAGAATCTCCTGGCAAGACGGGCACTTCAACCAAATAGCATCGGATTCGTCTTGGCCACCTTTAGTCGTCTGTTGCTCCATTATAGGATCTTCCTTCCCAAACTAGAAGACTTCCTTTTTACGCCGGTCACGATCGAATGCATTAACCTCGCCGCCGATCTATTTAGAGAGCCCTAACTTTAACTGACTTATGAACTCCCCCACCTCTTCAACCAAATTCGCCTCGCCTCTTCGATTCTCGATGATTATCGAAACGGCGCTACCCACAATTGCCGCGTCCGCTATACGCCCTACCTGCCTCGCGTGCTCCGGCTTAGAGATTCCGAAACCGACGCCCACCGGCACACTGGAAATAGAACGGATCCGTGAAACCATTCG
>CAZSWX010000095.1:0-7315 GCA_964610865.1 uncultured Enterobacteriaceae bacterium | reverse complement strand
ATCGGAGGAGTTGATGCCCATTTACGAGACAGTGTGTATTTTGCATCCTGAGTTACCCGAAGCTAGGAGAAAAGAAGTCATTGAAGCGATGCAAAACAATCTTGGAACTGGCCAGGCCAATTTATTGCAGGTTGAAGAGTGGGGTATGAGGAACTTGGCTTTCGATATTCAGAAGCAAAAACGAGGGTACTACGTTCGCTTCGAATACGAATCACCACCCGAAGCTGTGAAGGAGTTTGAGCGTGGTCTGCGCTTGAGCGAGGACGTAATGCGTTTTCTTTCGGTCGCGCGTGCCGCACCGTCGGATGGGCGGTCACCTATACCTCCTGGGTCGCCCGGCAGTCGGGCCCCCGAAAGACCGACAGAATCTAGGAGTAACGACGCACAGACTAATCCCCCTGCGGAGGCCGTAGGCGGGCCAACTAGCTCTTCCCCAAACGTATCCGATAGTGTGGAGCCTGAAACGGTCGCCGACACCTCGCCGGAGCAGCCAGAAGCGGACGAACAGCCCGCGACTGAATCGAAGGAACAGGGCGAAAATATGACTGATCCGCCAGCTAAAGAGGAACAGGATTGATACGACGAAGAATTAGGACAAGAATTCTTTAATATGCAGTGAAATTTGATTTTACACGCGAGAGGTTAGGATAAGCTCTTGCGTTCGCAGGAACAGTAACCGGAATCTGACAAGGAGTTTGGTATGGCAAGGCCACCGACGAAAGGGAAGTATAATCGACGCGGCGGGGACGATCGGTATCCTAGACGCATGCGGCGTAAGGTTTGCCGGTTTTGTGTGGAGAAGCGCGACGCCATCGACTATAAAGAGACGGGTACGCTGGGTGACTTTGTTACGGAGCGTGGAAAAATTATTCCAAGCCGAATTACCGGAACGTGTGTCTGGCACCAGCGGAAGCTAACCCTCGCTATCAAACAGGCCCGCGCGATTGCGTTACTGCCGTATGTTGCGGCACAGGTTTAACGAGGATTCGCCGTGAATGTGCGCAGTTGTTTTTTAAAATATGCTGCAGTAGACTTATAGAAGGACGGCATGGAAATTATTTTGCAAGAAGATATCGATTCCCTCGGGGAAATCGGCGATATTGTCAAAGTTAAGAATGGCTACGCCCGAAATTTTCTGTTGCCACGTGGATTGGCCATCATGGCGAGTCGCCGAAACGTTAGAGTTCTAGAGCACCAAAAGCGGGTGACGGCACTCAAGCGGGAGAAAGCTCTGACAAGTGCGACCGCGGTCCGGGATAAACTGTCTAGCCTGGCCCTTACTATTCCGGCCCGCGCCGGAGAAGAAGACAAGTTGTTCGGGTCGGTTACAAATATAGATATTGAGAAGGCCCTGAGGGCCCAAGGCGTTACCATTGACCGGCGTAAGATAATGTTGCGGGAGCCTATCAAGCAGTTGGGTACTTTTCCGGTACCGGTGCGCTTAGGCGGTGGGTTGGAAGCCCAGATTAAGGTCACCATCAAGCGAGAAGTTAGTGAATAGAGCTTTGCCTTTGACTGGAAACGAAATGTCAACGTTGTCGGTCTGTAACCAATCTGTTCGCCCGGTTTGTGTGGAGGCACGTAGCTCAGTGGGAGAGCACTTCCTTGACACGGAAGGGGTCGGCGGTTCAATCCCGCCCGTGCCTATGCAACGTCCCGAGGGGTAAGTTATAACACTTCTAGGCAAGTTGAATAGTTCTTTCCTCTCAAGCCAAGGCCAAGGAGAAGGTATGTGGGGACAATGCGCCTTATGTTTTCTTTATGAGTGAGCGAGTAGAAAAAACGGAATCAACGCGGAAAGCCGAATCTCGCGGGGCCTCGCGCCTTAGTGCTTCTCGGAAAACGAAACAGAAGGTCGGGTCATCGGCAGTAATTGCGACAAGCGTGAATGGAACTCTTGTGGACCTGGACTCTCCGTTAGCTAGAGAAAACGCCGTGCCGGTTTTAGCTTCTTCTCCTGAAGGGCTGGAGGTGTTGCGGCATTCGACAGCGCACCTTATGGCACAGGCTGTAAAGCGCCTTTTCCCGGAAAGTCAGATTACAATAGGCCCGGTGATTGACGCTGGGTTTTACTACGATTTCAAGCGTGAGGAGACTTTCTCGACGGAGGATCTAGAACGTATTGAGAAAGAGATGCTCAGCATCGTGGAAGACAATGTTAGTGTGGTACGAGAAGAAATGAGTCGAGACGAGGCTATCGAGCTATTTAAAGACATGGGAGAGCACTACAAAGCCGAGATAATAGAGAGTATTCCGCAAGGTGAGGCAATTTCCCTTTATCGACAGGGAGAATTCATTGATCTATGCAGGGGCCCGCACGTCCCGACTACTGGGAGCATTGGCGCGTTCAAGCTGACGAGCGTTGCAGGCGCCTATTGGCGTGGCGACGAGAGAAATGAGATGCTTCAGAGGATCTATGGGACGGCATTTGCCTCCCCTAAGGAACTCCGTCAGCACCTAATGCTCATTGAGGAGGCAAAGCGCCGAGATCACCGTAAACTAGGGAAGGAGCTTGATCTATTCAGTTTTAACCCCGTTGCTCCGGGGAGCCCATTTTTTCATCCCAAAGGTACTATAATTTATAATGAGCTCGTAGCGTATATGCGTAGTCTTTACCGGCGGTATGGTTACGAAGAGGTTATTACGCCCCAGATCTATGACGTAAAATTATGGCAGCGTTCCGGCCATTACGAAAATTATAAGGAGAATATTTTCTTCACCGAGGTCGAAAATCGTGACTTCGGTGTCAAGCCCATGAACTGTCCGGGGCATACCTATGTGTACGGATCTAAGAAACGTTCCTACAGGGATCTGCCCCTACGATATGCGGACTTCGCTCGGCTACACAGGTTCGAGCGGTCCGGAGTTCTGGCTGGTCTGACTCGTGTACGGTCTTTCGCACAGGACGATGCGCATATTTTTTGTGTGCCAGAGCATATAGAGGCAGAAGTTGGTAGTGTACTGGAAATGATTGGTGAAGTTTATCGTGTGTTTGGCTTTCAGGACGTACGCTTCTATCTTTCAACAAGGCCTGAAAAGCGATTAGGTAACGATGAAACATGGGACAAGGCCGAAGCAGCATTGTCGGGGGCACTCAAAGGAAATGGTATTAATTTCGAGGTTAATAATGCGGACGGTGCGTTCTACGGTCCCAAAATAGATTTCGTCGTTCGAGATGCCCTCCGGCGTGAGTGGCAACTCGCAACTATACAGCTCGATTTTATGCTGCCTGAGAGGTTCGGGCTTACCTATGTGACCGCGCAGGGTGAAGATGCCCGACCAGTTATGATTCATCGGGCCGTTTTAGGGTCTATTGAACGATTCATGGGCATCCTGATAGAACATTGCGGCGGAGATTTTCCTTTATGGCTCGCACCGGTGCAAGTTAAGATAGTAACCGTCACGGATGACCAGGCCGACTATGCACGCCAAGTGGGTGATCAGTTCCGAGAAGCTGGAATTCGGTTTGAACTGGATCTTCGCAACGAGAAATTGGGATACAAAATACGGGAAACGGAAGTGCAAAAAATTCCTTATACAATTGTAATTGGCGATAAAGAAGCTCAATCCGGCATCGTGAGCCCTAGAGTGCGCAAAAGGGAAAAGATACCGCCATTATCGGCCGCTGAATTTATTCAGCATATCGAACGAGAACGTTTACCAGGAGGTGCGCCATAGCTAGAGAAGCCGCAACACGAATCAATCAGCAGATTCGCGCACGGGAGGTGCGAGTCATTGACGCTGAAGGGGAGCAAGTTGGCATTCAACCTTTGGGCGAAGCGTTTCGCACCGCGGTTGGGCAGGACCTTGACCTTGTGGAAATTGCCGCAAACTCAAAGCCGCCTGTGTGTCGGATAATGGATTACGGCAAATACCGTTATTTGCAGAAAAAGAAAGTGCAGGAATCAAAAAAACATCAGACCCAGGTAATGGTAAAGGAAGTGAAGTTAGGGGCTCGGACAAGCGAGCATGATGTAGATTTTAAGATTAATCACATACGACGATTTATAGATAAAAAGCACCGGGTAAAGGTTTCGGTCTTTTTTCGAGGAAGAGAAATAACACATCCCGAAATTGGTAAGGAGTTGCTAAATAGAGTATACGAGAAGGTGGAGGATGTCGCGGCACTGGAGACTCCGCAGCCGCGCATGGAAGGACGAAACATGTCCATTCTCGTGGTCCCGAGGTAAACTATGCCGAAAATAAAAACACGCCGCGGAGCGGCAAAGCGATTTAAAATGACCGGGTCAGGCAAGATACGTCGGCGACACGCATATCTGCGACATATTCTTTCTTCGAAGACAAGAAAACAGAAGCGGAATCTGCGGCGCTCGGGACTAGTTGCTGAATCCGACGCCAAGTCCATTAGAAAATTGGTCCCTTATTTGTAAACGGGAGAAGGGTAGTGAAAAATGCCAAGAGCGAAGCGCGGGTTTAAAGCCCGGCGGCGCAGAAAGAGAATTCTTAAACTTGCTAAAGGATTCACCGGAGGTCGCCGTCGACAATACCGCCAAGCGAGAGAGACTGTGGAGCGGAGCCTGGTGTACGCCTACAGAGATCGGCGCAATAAGAAACGCGATTTTAGGCGTTTGTGGACGATCCGGATTAACGCGGCGGCTCGATTACATGGAGTGAGTTATAGCCGGCTGATGTACGGGTTGTCTCAGGCTGATGTGGAGGTAGATAGGAAGATATTAGCTGCTCTAGCTATGGAGGATTCGGCCGCCTTTGCTGCGATCGTTGACCTCGCTATGGAGCGCTCCGCGGCATAAATTTTTTACCGGAACGAATCGAGAAAGAGTCTGCGTCTATCGAGGCAGCGCTTTCCATTCGGGAAACATTTTGAAAACTTCGGGGAGTATGGATAGCACCTACCGAAGCTGCAAGCCCCTGGACTTGATAAAGTCCAGGTACTCTCCCTGAAAAGCATCGATTTGCTCACCTGATAAGGTACCCTCGCTAGACCCGATCCAATAGCGGAAAGTATAGCTTACTAAATCGGCGCCCAGCGTTTTACCGCGGAAGACTGTCATAAATTCTCTCTTTCGAAGTAGCGGGTGAGAAAAGTCTTCAAGTTTCTTTTCCAGTTCCGAAAATTTAGTGTTATCGTTCTCTACGATTGAGAAGTCGAACCACGACATCGGGTACCGAGACGGGGTAGTGTAGATAGGCACAGGAAAAATGGGACCTTGCAGGTGGTCGAAGTTTAGTTCAAACCAAATTATTTGACCTTGCGGTGAGATTTTCTCTAGTAATGGATTTGTCAGAAAGCCGAGTGCGCCAATAGTGACTCCAGCGACTGATATCTCTACCGTAGAATCGATTGCCGCCCATGGGGATTTCGCTGCTTCAGTTGATGTGAAAATGGGCGATGCTAGATTGAGGTGTTCGGCAAGACCTTCCAGGGCCCCCTTCACCCCTCGGAAATGCTCTTCCAGACTCCCGGCACGTTCCTGCTGGTAACTGGCTCCACAGAGGACATGGTGTTCTACTCGGCCATGGGTCGCGTCGGGTTTATAGATTTTTCCTAGCTCGAATAGGCGAAATGCATCGCGCACCATGGTATTCTTTTTAACAGCCCATAATACGTTTGGGACCAATGTGTTCTGGAGACGAATGTTCTTTTCGGAACTCGAATTGGCCATCTCTAATGTTTGTCCGGGATCGTATGCGAGGCTCTTAAGCCAAGTTTCGTCAAACCAGCTGTAGCTATGTATTTCGGAGAATCCATACGCTTGGGCAAGTACTCGACGTGCCTTGTGCTGAGAACGCAGGCTATCGTTAAACCGTACATCTTCTGCACTGAAGTGTGGCATGATCGGTTCTAGATTGTCGTAACCGTTGATTCGTGTGACTTCCTCGAGGATATCGATGGGCAAGGATATATCCTTTTCGCTGCGAAATGGCGGTATGCCGACACGAAAATGGTTGCTTTTGAGGTCCGCCGTGAAGCCGATTGACGTGAGGATTGAGACGATTCGGCCAGGTTCAATAGAGTTGCCAATTCGTGTGTCAAAGAAGTCCTTAGAGATGTCGAGATACCGCACTTGGTCTTTTAAGTCGCCTTTCGACGAGAGCCGCGTGCGAATCCTGGGCCTGATGCCCGATTGCCGGAGCAAGTGAAGATAACGTTGGACACCTTCTCTTGTATTCGCTGGTGGTTGTTGTTTTTCAAATCTCTGGCTTGCGTCGGTATGGAGCCCTAAACGGGTTGCTGTCCGCCGAATTCTCGATTCCCTAAAGTTTGCGCTCTCAAGTAGAAGGGTAACAGTATTATCGGTCACCTCACTGTTCATTCCGCCCATTATCCCGGCAAGAGCGACGGGTTCGCTGGTATTCCAAATCATGAGATCTTCCGGAAGCATTTTGCGGTCGGCACCATCCAGCGTCGTAAAGGTACCCTTTTCGCCGAACGGAGCGACTCGAACAGAACCGAGTTTTGCACCATCGAAAGCGTGCATGGGCTGGCCAATCTCGAGCATTACGTAATTGGTCAGATCTACCAGGTTATTGAATGTCCGTTGGCCAAGTGCATGTAGGCGATATTGAATCTCCATCGGTGACGGACGGACTGCCAGCTCACCCATTTCTACACAACAATAGGCCGGGCAGCCTGTAGCATCGTCCACTGTTAGATTATACTCAGGCATATTGTTGTAGGGGCTGAGATCTGCCAACTCTAAGGCCCCAAGTTTCCGATCGAAAATAGCGGCGATCTCACGAGCGAAGCCATAATGGCCCCACAAATCAGGCCGATGTGTCAGACTTTTGTTGTCGATTTCTAAGAGTGTATCGGACTTCGGTACCAGTGTTCTAATGGCGACGCCGTCACTCACTATACCGGGAAGGTCTAGTATCCCATAGTGTCCACCACCCATACCTAATTCGTCGGAAGAGCATAGCACCCCTTCGCTTTGCCTCCCTTCAAATTCGCGTTCCTCTACTATTTGCTGATTTGCCAGTGTGGTCCCTCGCGGCGCAAAGCACGACAGCATTCCTACCCGTAAGTTGGATGCAGTGCAGAACGTCTTGAAGGTCCTGTCCCCGCATCTGACGGTGACGAACGTTTGTTCGTCACCGATGGGTTGCAGGGAGACAATACTAGCAGTCACAATGCCGTCGAGAGTGCGGACTAAGGTGTGGATATCCTCAACCTCTGCCGTGCTCATCGTCAGCCGATCAGCGATTTGCTTCGGCGGGATGCCTAGAATGTCCACATACTGAGATATCCAATCGAGCGAAATTTGCACACAGAACTCCTGAGTCTCTATACGGAAGGTGAAAATTGTTCGCCAAAGCGAAGATCGCCGGAATT
>CAZSWX010000094.1:0-7359 GCA_964610865.1 uncultured Enterobacteriaceae bacterium | reverse complement strand
GCCGCATGCGCTAGCAAAGGTGGTCCTGTCACGTCGCCGATCGCATAAACAGACTCACGAGAAGTTTGCATCTTCTCGTCTACTTTTATGTATCCTCGCTCCAGCACGACCCCCGCTTCTTCGAGTCCGATCTCATCAGTCACAGGAGTCCGGCCAACTGCGACAAACACTTTGTTGGCGATACGCTGTTGTGTACCTGACTCACTCTCCAAAACGAGCTCAACTCTACCTGAAAATTTCTTCAGACTTTGGAACTTCGCATTCGTCAGAATCTCGATCCCTTTATTCTTGAAAGAACGCTCCAGTTCCTGTGAGACTTCTTTGTCCACACCCGGCAACAACTGTCCTTCCATCTCGACTACGGTTACCCGACTACCGAAGGTGTTGTACACATACGCAAATTCTACCCCGATCGCACCTCCACCAACGATAACGATGGATTCCGGAATCTCAGTATCGGTCAAGGCTTCATAGCTCGTGACTACTTGCTCTCCATCAATGTCCAGGCCCGGTAACGTACGTTCACGAGAGCCAGTAGCCAAAAGAATCCGGTCACCCTGTACGTTCTCAAACTCTCCCTGGGAAATCTCAATCTGAACTTTGTCGTCCTTACCCAAACATGCCGTACCTCGGAGAAGCGCGATGTTATTTTTTCGCAGGAGATATTCCACTCCTTTAGCCAGCCGTGCAGCAATGTCGCGGGAGCGTGCAATAACCTGTGCATAGTCGACGGACAACCCCGTCACTTTGATTCCGAAATGCTCCGACCGTTTTACGTCTTCGTACAATTCCGCCGCAGTAATAATGGCTTTGGATGGAATGCATCCCCAATTGAGACATACTCCTCCCGGAGTCTCTTTCTCGACCACGGCAGTGCGCAAGCCAAGCTGACTGGCACGAATTGCTGCTACATAGCCGCCAGGACCAGATCCGATCACAACTAGGTCATACTTTTCCATGTCATTTCCTTAGACCATCAGACCGACCGGATTTTCTAACAATTCCTTCAGTTCGGTCAGAAAATCCGCACCAGTCGCGCCATCCAAGACCCGGTGGTCACAAGATAAGGTCACCATCATGGTTCTCGAAATCACCACCTGCCCGTCACGTACCACTGGTCGTTCCTTGATAGCTCCTGTCGCGAGGATTGCCGACTGCGGTGGATTGATAACGGCAGTGAAATGCTCTATCGGATACATCCCTAGATTGGAAATAGTAAACGTTCCACCTGTCAAGTCTTCGGACCTCGGATTTCCAGTTCGCACACGGTCGACTAGAGAACGTGATTCATCAGCTATCTCCAAAAGCGAACGGCCTTCACAATTTCGCAGCACTGCGACGATGAGTCCATCGTCTAACGCGACCGCTATACCAATATTGATGTCTTTTTTGAGCACGCGCGCATCTTTGGCGATAGCCGCGTTCGTCCGCGGATGCCTTTGGAGCGCGACCGACACTGCTTTAACCAGGAGATGCGTATACGTCACCTCGGCAAGAACCCGGTCGCTGAGCTTCAATGACGTCCGTAGGCGTACCGCCTCCGACATATCGATCTCGGTTGTCAAGTAGAAGTGGGGGGCCTCTTGCATACTCTGAGTCATGCGTTTTGCGATGGTGCTTCGCATACGAGTAAACGGCTCTGTAACGTCAGAACCGTGGCTCGACGACAGCCCTGACTCGCCAACGTGATGGACTTGTTCTTCTTTCAATGAAGAGACATCCAAATCTTGCTTAACTATTCTCCCCGCGGGTCCCGAACCTTCTACCTTCGATAGGTCGATGCCCTTTTCGGCAGCAATTTTTTTGACTAAAGGCGACGCTAACAAGCGACCCTTTCCTTCGATTTCCTTATCGCCAGAACCCTTTCCGCGCCGCACCTCTTGTTCATTGCTATCCCCTACCTCCTCAATTCTCGCATCAAGGCCGCTCTCACTTCTGGTGATCGGTTCTACAGCGGCCAGCGATAACGGTGGGTCCGCAACAGATACGGCATCTTTTTTTACTTCTTCGGATTGCTCACCGAGTAACGCTATGATGGTTCCAACAGGTACAGCCTCCCCTTCCCTCACCTGAGTCTGCAATAAATAGCCACTGTCTAGCGCTTCCATTTCCATGTCTGCCTTGTCTGTTTCCACCTCGGCAATTATGTCACCGATCTCTATATACTCGCCCACTTTCACAAGCCACTTGAGCATCTTGCCTTCTTCCATCGTATCGCTCATACGTGGCATAATAACTTCAATCGACATACGATCCTCCCGGCACTCTCCCTAGTATAGCGCCGACTGGCTGCGATTTTAAGGCGACCGGGCCTTTTGTCTTCATACTAAACGAAAAGACCGACGGTGAGCCAGACACGGACCATACTCCCGGAGGGCATTGCGATGAGCAACCGTTCCATATCCCTTGTGGCGGGCAAAACCGTACTCTGGATAATTAGCGTCGAGTTGCACCATTAGACTATCTCTATACGTTTTTGCGATAATAGACGCCGCAGCGATAGAATAAACGTTGAGGTCTCCTTTACTGATCGCCCGCTGAGCGTTGCCCCAATTTTTAAGCATCCTACCGTCCAACAGAGCGTAGTCGCATGGCTGTGGTAATTGGTCGAGTGCAAGACGCATAGCCTTAAGGCCCGCCTGATAAACGTTAAATTTGTCTATATCGTCCACGCCTACCACACCGATTCCGACTCCAACGGCGACCTTAAGTATTTCCGGTTCTAACCTTTCTCTTGCAACTTGGGTCAAGGTCTTCGAATCCCTGACCCCTTTTGGAAACGCGTCCGCGCACGCTTTTCCACTGACCGGGGGAAGGACGACTGCCGCGGCCACTACCGGTCCAGCTAAGGGGCCCATACCAACTTCATCAACTCCCGCAACCCTACTGTAGCCTTCCCTCCAGAGTTCTAACTCTATGTCGAGCGTTGGGTATACAACCGTCCTTTTCATACTGCCTGTCTTCCTCTGCAAGGGTTAAACGATAGTCTTCCGCGCGAACACTGCATACATAGGGGCAGACGAGCTACGCTGCGGGTTGCAGTCTTCCACAACCGGTTCACCATACCCACCGGTTTGTTTAAAATATGCCTGCACCAATTCGGCCCGGTCCCCATCATTCAACACCTGCCATATGCGTACAGCCTTCGTAGGAAACATACGATTCGAAAACAACACCAGAAACGGAGATTTATCTCGCAGGATCCGCCGTACCTCCGCAAACAACTGTAGAGGTTGCGTCACATATTGGATGGATACGGTTATAAATATTCCATCAAAATGTGCATCCGGGAACGGTAATCTGGGCGATTTATTTAAATCATGAATGATGTAGGTATCTAGGTCTGGATTGTCCGCCATCTCCTCGGCGTTCAACCCCAACCCTACAACTTTATTGTTTGCGAATCCCTCGGGCAAGTGACTGCGCCAACTACTCATAAGGTCCAAGTAACTACCGTGGTCCGGGAAAATTCGGCCGATACACTCGGCTGCAGCGTCGATCGCCCCCTGATCGATGTGTACCAGCTTCCGAGGAACGGTGTAAAAAACCGAATCGTCTTTCTCGTCAAGACGTCGAAACATTTCCGGCCCTAACTGTTTAGTTGCAAGCTCGTCCATAATGACCTTCCAGTATGGTCCGTTTTGGAAACGAGTAACAAACAGCACCGAGGACTACTTTACACCCTCAGTCCAGGAAATCCTCTAGAAAATGTGCTGTTTCTTCTGGCTTTTCGAATGGAGGCGCGTGCCCGCAATCCGAAATACCAATTAATTTGGCCCCAGTTATCTCCTCGCTGTATACTATGCCATGACGTTTCGGAATTAAGCGATCAGACTCGCCCCATAGTATAAGCGTTGGCGTCTTTACTCTATACAAACGAGAGCGCAGCTTCGGATTGCACAAATAGGGGTTCCATCCCACACGGGCAGTCGCCTCCCTAGCTCGAAGTACGTTCTCCATAATCTCTTCAGTAGGTTCGTCGGGGATAAACTCCCTCGCAACCTCGGACTCAGGATCGGCGAAAACAAGCGCCCTCGTCTCCTGTGGATTTGCCGCAAACATGTCCTCCATTGGAAAACCCGGCACTCGCAAACCCGCTGGATTAATTAAAACCAATTTCTTTATGCGTTCGCTGTACCTCGTTGCCAATTCTGCCGCGAGCCACCCACCCAAGGAAAGGCCCACCAAAAACGGCTGCTGCAGCCCTACCTGGTCCATCAAGTCAGTATAATGAAATGCAAGGTCTTCCATGCTGTCTATTTCTTGCAATCCATCCGATTTGGCAAATCCAGGGTGGCCCGGGACATACACCTTGTACTTTTTGGATAACAACTCAAAAAAAGGTAACCATGCAACCTCACCACCGGCGCTATGAAGATACAACAAGGGTTCGCCTTCTCCCCCGACCAACATCTGAATTCTTTTTCCACGAACATCTATATATTCTTCACTGAAAGCCATAAAAACTCCTGTCTGTGCAGGTTTGGGAATGCGGCTCAAACGTTTACCCTGGAGACGCACCTATCATAACTCCAGATGCTTTAACACCGTTTCACTAAGGGCGAACAATGCGAAGCGCGTTCGGAACGGCGCGGAATGTAATGGGCAGCCGCCCCACAAGTTCGCCGTCCGCATACACGTCAGCCTCTTCTTTGCTGGCAATGGTGAACTCTCTCGCCTTCACCGTCTCTACCCCAGTGAGGTAAACATGCCGGCCGCTAAACACGCGAGGGAACGCCTGGAGCAGTAGTTCTCCTCTTCCCATTCCATACGCTATACACGCGTCCAAAATCCCGTCGTCAGGTCGAGCACCAGGAACCAAATTCATTCCTCGACCGGAACTCCAACAATTACCTATAGCTATAAGCCAACAGTAACACTGACGGACACTCTCACCGACACGAATACAAAATTCACGGGGCTCATTTTGTAAAACAGAATACACTGTCAGAAGAGAATAAACCGCATTAAATCGGTACCACCCTATTTGGTTGGCCCGACGATTAATCTCGGCCGCCAGGCCCACCAAGGCGACCGAAAGGAAGTACCGGTCTCCTGCCTGGCCCGCATCAACCGGTCGTGCACGTTCCGCAGTTTGGACTGCATTAGCGCCTATTAGCCGACAGGCATCAATCACCCCGAGTGGGATGTTGAGTCCTCTAGCTATATCGTTCCCACGTCCAGCCGGCACTATCCCTAGAGCAGTAGTAGTCCCGACTAGGCCATTCGCAATTTCACTTAATAGGCCATCGCCCCCGATGCCTACAACCAGGCGGCGCCCTTCTGAAACTGCGAGTCGTGTCAGTGCTGACACATCCTCGGTGCATCGACTAAAAACGATTTCGTGGCGTAGTCCGAGTCGTAGAAATTCGACACTCGCCTGATCCGCGATGACACGCCCTCTACCGCCGCAAGACGCCGGATTGACTATTACGCGCACGGTTTCCATAAAGCTAGCTTATTCAAGAAGGCTACCTTACACCACCTCGTTCAAGATGGGCGTCTACAAAATTTTTGCTGCCTTGTGTCGCCATACTTGCCGACGCGGAAACTTCTAAGCAAAGGGCGGTGGCAGCAATAATTTGCGCGAACCGGTACACCTTCCCCTCTCCCCAACAGTCAAGCATTTTCAAATACGAAGCGGCATGGGGAAGACTAGTCCCCCCGCCAATCGTCCCTACCTCCAATCCCGAGAATCTCATTGAAAAATGCACGCCATCTTCGGTAGCACTAACAGACACCTGGGCCATACTGCTCGTCCCTACCATCCCTAAGTCCTGGCCAGTCGCCGCGTAGATCGCGGCCACAACCGAAGCCGGCGTGAAGGCGAACGATTGCATGCCGCTGGCATGAGCACCATGTATACCCGCGTGCTCCAGCGCTAAAAGCGCAGACGGATCGACTCGCAGGACACGCCTTAAAATGGTACTCGGAATGGAGATCTCGGCATGGACTACTTTTCCATGGCCAGGATGTTGAAAAAAAGCGTAGCTCGGTTTTTTATCGCCGCCCATATTAGCCTCAAGAAAAATCCGTACCGGCTGTATGCACGTTTCCGCGGCGAAACGGGCAGCCACGAACCCATGGGCCAGCGCGTAAGCGTTTCGCGTCATCATATTCGGTCCGCAGGCGTCACCCGTCGTAAATCTGAACAGGACATGGCACATCGTTCCCAAAACGTGCGTGTGCACCTCCTGAAGTTTTGCATGTCTGCTAAGCAACCCCGGCCGGCTAGTCTCGACCGGGTTATGCTCTGCCTGCAACCAATCGGCCATTTCTGCAGCACGGCCCTGAAGCCAGTTCGCTAGAAGTATCGCTTCCTCCGTCGACGACAAAACAAAACAAGTGTCTCGAGTAATTCGATCGGCCAAAACATAAGTTCGCACGCCTCCACAAAGCCCTACTACCGCGACACCCCGTTGAACAGACGCTGTTAAGCCGCCCTCCGTATGCGCGAGGGGGACATACACGCGGTCCGTTTCAATTCCCACTTTCTCCAACCTACCATCATCAGACAACCTATACTGCGTTAAATTCAACGCGAGTGGCCCCACTACACCGACTGGTAGAGTTACCTTACCGGTCAAACACTCTTGAAACGGCTTCAGATCATCCAACGGCCCTTCAAAAACCGCTTGGTCACTAACATCCCAATGTGGGAGGGTTCTTAATTGTTCCTGCCGCTGCAAGATAAACGGCGAACTATTCGCCCGCGGCCAGCGCGGCAATTTCATCTTTGGCCGTGGATTGTCAGTGCCACTCATCTGAGATTTCCTCAGGAACTTCAGTCTCCTCAGACAATTGTAGGCGTTTTGCCTTTATTTCTATGTCACGCCCCACGGCGCCGAAAAGGGTATGCCCGTCAATGCCAACCATTGCGGCTTCCTCCCGGAGCGCCCGGTACATGGATTCCATAAGCACCAACAGTTCATCCCGCATTCGAAGAAATATAGGACCATAGTGCGGTTGGGCTTCAATTATCGACCTGAGATGGATTTCCGCAAAAGCCAAATGCCTAGCTTCATCTCTAAGAATGCGAGTCGCTATACTAGAAAAGAGACTTCCTGGGTGGGCCTTGTTAAGAATACTATAAAAGTGCCGGGCCAGAATATCGCTCAACAGTATTCCCCAAAGCCACTCGACCCGATCCTTCGACTTGTACAATCGCGCCTGGTATCGATACATGTCCTTAAGCTGCCGTATCTCTAGGGGACGACTGTCCAGCGTGTTATAAAACCGGGTCAGCATTTCAAAGTGCCGAGCTTCATCCAGTAGAAACGTGGACAGATATAGCTGAGCCTCAGTTTCATGTGCGGCAAAAAATTGCGGAATTGTTGAACTCGCCCCTATCATTGCCGT
>CAZSWX010000093.1:0-7396 GCA_964610865.1 uncultured Enterobacteriaceae bacterium | reverse complement strand
CGACTCAGATCATGCAAGGCTATTGGGAGGCCGTGGACCGGGCAGGACGGGACCGGAATCCGTACCGAGCCGGATACCTACAGCTAATTGGAGTGTCGGAGACGGACGCCGAAGCGGAAAAAGATTATGCAGAGGCGGCTTCGTATTTTTACCATCGGTGCCTCCACGTGCCGGACTACTGGGCTGCTGCACCCGGCTACTTGACGCTAAAAACGATAAAGTCGTTGAAGTCTCCCTTTAGTTTTGAGCAGTTGGCCGACCTCAAGTGGAAGGACTTTGTGGATCAAGGCTACGTCATAGCTGGCTCACCGGCAACGGTACGTGAGCGGCTTGTAGAGGTCATTAAAGAGATGAATGTTGGACAACTTTTTTCGCTCTTGCAATTTGGAAACCTTGGTCGGGAACAGACGCGAAAGAATACAGAGTTATATGCGAAAGAAGTGCTGCCTTTTCTGCGAGAACAGCTATGGAACGAGTGGGAGGATCGCTGGGCGCCTCGCCCTTTAGAGGCGGAGGAGCGAATGCCGGTGGCAGCGTTATGAGTTGCGCTGGGGTATTGTTGGCAGGATTATACCTGGAAAACAAAAACAATTCTTCAGCGGGGCCTTTTGTGTGAAGGGAGTTTGATCGGAATGCAAGATGTGAAGGTGTCTATACGGAATGGAAAATTTACCACGACAATGCAGTGGGGAGGAAATGGGGATCCGCTAGTGTTCTTGCACGGGGCAGGTGGCCCTATGGTCGGCGCGCCTTTTCTTGACCAATTAGCACAGAATTTTACCGTGTACGCACCCGCGCACCCGGGGTTCGGGACGGGCCAAGGCATAGAGAATTTGGAAGACGTCATCGACTTCGCAGTGTACTATCATGACTTTCTCGACGAAATGCAAATAGAGAATCCGCATCTAATGGGTCACTCGCTCGGGGGAATGATAGCGGCGGAAGTTGCTGCACTCTCGCCCTATAGGCTGAATCGGCTGGTGTTGGTGTGTCCCGCGGGATTATGGTTAGAGGATGATCCCATCCCAGATTTTTTTACATTCAATCCGAATCAGTTAGCGGAACACGTGTTCCATGACCCGAAGGGTCCAATGAGCCAGATGTTTACGGAGCAGCTAGCCGATCCGGAGGCACAATTGGAAATGTACAGGTGCCTAGCATCCACGGGTAAATTTTTATGGCCGATCCCAGACAAAGGTCTAAAAAAACGGATCCATCGGTTGCAGCTGCCCACACTCCTACTCTGGGGAAAGTCCGACAAACTCATTCCTCCCGTATATGGGGATGCGTTCCAGGGAGCTATTCCCGGATCGAGACTGGTCAGTTTTGATCAGTCAGGTCATATGATTATGCTGGAAGAACAAGAAGCGTTTGTTGAGGCCGTATCGAATTTTTTGCTGGAATAGACCGAAAATCTAAACAAAGGGGGAAAGACGTATGATTAAATCGAAATCCATTCGTCACGCGGGAGTTCCGGTTTCGGATGTAAGAAAGGCGAAACGCTTTTACGGGGAAGTACTGGGCTTCAATCAAGTGGAACGGCCGGATATAAAAGGAATCCCGGGTGCCTGGTATGAAGTCGATGGGACACAGGTGCATATTATTGGTCAAAGAAATAAAATGGCGGAGAAAGGAATCCCGGGTGTAGGCGCACACTTAGCTGTGCAGGTTGAAGACCTGGAAGAGGCGAAGAAAGTGCTTAAGCGCCGTCGCGTAAAATATATGGAATTTACGCCTCCACCGAATTTCGGTTCCGACCCCGTCCTCTTTGTGCTGGATCCGGATGGGAACGTCGTGGAGCTGCGTACCGACGCGTAATAGGCCTAGGTACCTGCCTCTAAAATAACAACAAATCCCCACGGTACGAAAGACATCGTATGTTGCTTGAGTTGTATCCGAAATCTGACGGAATGCAGCTTCTGCACTTTATGTTCAGAAGCGATAGAGCCGATCCCGAAGATTTGTGGATCCGCACGTGCTTGAGCGGAATAGTCCCTGGCCCCAAACGTGTCTTTTTCGAGACCCGTGAGGGGGCGACCTACGAGACGCATCAGTATGGCCAATGTGTGATAGGTCAGGTGCTTTACGATATTCAGAAGCATCAGGAAATTGTTAAGAAACTACGGTTCGACTATGACCTGGAAACATTACGAGAACAGGTCGGCGCGGAACAGCATAATACTATCATCTCTCAAATAGCCTATGATTTGGCAAAATATGCTAGATTTACGGTGAACGATCGGGACGGTTTGAGTTTAGTGCTGGCAGGAGTGGATCAGCCCATGATCGATGACCGCGTGGCGCTCTTACAGAAACCGTATAACCGGATAGAGTGAGGGAAAGGAAGGTACAGACTGGTTAGCACGGAACCGAAGGTTGCGTTCGTGACCGGTGCCGCATCGGGGATTGGGCGGGCGTCGGCCTTGGTGCTCGCTAAAGCCGGCTGCTCACTTGTCCTTACAGACATAAAGGCACATGCTGTCGAGGAGACGGCGTCAGCCGTTTCTGGTCTGGGAGCTAAAGCTGTCCCTATAGTTCTGGATGTAAGGGACGGTGCCGCGGTTCAGGCGGCATCAAAACACGCGCTTGCCGAGTATGGGCGAGTGGACATTGTGTTCAGCAACGCGGGTATTGGCAGGCAGGTGCCGTTTCTGGATATGACAGATGGTCAATGGGACGAAATGTTCGACGTGCACGTGACTGGGACTTACCATTGCTATCAAGCGCTTTTGCCTGGGAGGGTTGCGTGGGGCTGGGCCACGCTGAGCTGCTCTTCATCCCTGGGCGCTCTATCCGGGGGGGCAGGACTGGTGCACTACTGCGCGGCAAAGGCTGGGTTAGCGGGTCTAACAGTCGCCATGGCGAGCGAACTCGCGCGCACTGGTGTAACGGTCAACGCGGTGGCGCCCGGAGTGATCGATACGCCTATGGTGCGGCAAAGTTCGGACAATTGGATAAATAAAATCGAACGGACAATCCCTCAGAAGAGATTAGGAACCCCGGACGACATCGCATATGCGGTCGCTTATTTCGCATCGGAACAGGCGGGGTTCGTGACGGGACAGGTTCTAAGCCCAAATGGAGGCTCATACACGAAGTGGTGTTAAATATGAAGCTCAAAGGGCGAGTCGCTTTAATTACCGGGGCGGGGTCCGGACTCGGACTTGCCACCGCGAAAGTGTTTGCGGAAGAAGGTGCTGTGGTGGCAGCGGTGGACCAGCATATTTCCGACCTTGATAATGAAGTAGCCGGACTTGGAGAAAATTCTCAGCGCCGGATCTCCAGTTTTGAATTGGACGTGACGGACAGGGACGGATTAGGCGAGGTCTATGAGAAAATCGTAAAGCGTTTTGGCCAGGTGGATATACTGGTTAATAACGCAGGAATAGCGCAAATTAAGGATTTTGTTGATATCTCGCCCGTGGAATGGAGGCGCATGATGGATGTTCACGTGAAGGGCGCATTTTTGTGCTCGCAAGCCGTCTTGCCTGCCATGATAGACAAAAGGTGGGGACGTATAATTAACACGGCGTCGGTTGCGGGGATGACAGGAGGCCCGCGAAATGCGCACTACGCTACCGCAAAGGCCTCTATCGTAGGGTTCACCCGTTCCCTGGCGCTCGAGTACGCCAGGTATGGGATTACTGTGAACGCTGTGGCGCCAGGTCTGATTAATACGCCGATGGTAACGAGGGGGACGGGTGCCGACAAAGAGAAAGTGGTAGACTATTTTACCCGCCGCATCCCCGTAAGGAAATTGGGTGAAGCTAGCGATATAGCAAAAGCTCACTTGTATTTGGCTTCGGAAGACGCATCTTACATTACCGGACAGATATTAAGTCCGAATGGTGGGTTTTTGATGTAACGCGCCGGCGTTCATTTTTCTGCGTCAAAACAAGATACGCTATACCTTGCCTGGAGGAAGTCATAATGAACCGGGTCTTTGAACGCCGACCGTTGTTAGAGCGGAATACCCTGCGGCGGCTCCAGGAGAAGAGTGACAACCCTTCGGTCAGGCGGTTTGCCCTACATTACGCATCGTTTTTGTTTCTGGCGACGGCGGTTGTGTTCTCTGCACCAGAGTCAAACGTCGCGGCATTCTTGCTAACAGGGTTATTAGCGGCGGTATGGGCGTCGCTATTTGCACCGTTCCATGAAACCGTCCACGGGACGGCTTTCCGGTCGCCTTGGCTTAACACCACCTGCGGCTGGTTAGCGGGAATTCCTTTTGGAATGGCGCCGGCCGTGTATAAAGAATTTCATTTCGATCATCACCGATTTACACAAGAACCAGGCCGAGACCCGGAGGTTAGAGCCTTCCGCGGAAAACCTTCCCAGTGGCCGTCTACATGGTTTACCTGGACATTGATGATAATAGGATGGGGCATCATTACCCTCAAAGTGCGCTCCCTGGTGAAATTGCCATTCCTTTCCGAGGACCGATGGGAGAGGCTAGCGCCTTGGGCCCGAAAGCCACTGCGGCCTCGACTCGTCCGACAATCTGCAATCGTCGGCGTAATGTGGGTCGTGCTAATTGGACTGGCAACATGGCATGTCGGGTATCGTTACATATTATTTGCGGCGATCCTCAGCCATACGTTCCAGGCAGTCTGGGTCACCACGGAGCATACAGGCCTTCCGGCGCTCGGATCTATTTTAGCGCGGACTCGAACGGTCGTGACGAGACCATTTTTTCGTTGGTGGCTGTGGAATATGAATTTCCATGGCGAGCACCATGCGTGGCCCGCCGTACCCTGGCATGCACTACCCGAGTTGCACCTATGGACTAAAGATTACTTGGAAGCCCGTAGCAGTGGTTACATAAAAGTCCACTCAGAGGTGGTGCAGACCCTCAAATCGGGCAACTCTCGGAATTCGTAAGACAGTAATCGCCCCAATGCTTTTAGTGAGCAATTAGATATCGATGGATGCGCAAGAATTGATGTCACTATTAGTGACTCAAATAATCAAGGGTAGCGTGACATTAAATAAACTAATGTTATAAAGTATAATGTTTCAGGCAGGCTTACCTATCTTATTTCGGTCAGTATGTTAACTTATCTTCAGTTAGAAGATCGCTGTTCGAATCTCCCCGATTGAACAGTGCTTGGCCCACAGGGTTTCCCCTCCTTTACCCCTGTGGGCTTTTCTTTGTCAGGTCGGTTGACGGATCAGGGTAAATAGATGAACGTCGGCTGATATCTGCGGAACGTGGTTACCCGAGTAGTAGTAAGGACCGGGCTTCCGCAATTAGTAGCGAATAAGATTAGTATTAGATTTCCGTTCTTCTGAAAGATGCAGGGTCCGAGAAGACGGTACCTGGTTAAAGCTACGCAAAAGAAAAGGGGGATGGAGAAAGACAAGCGCAAGACGACGGAGACTCCGGTGAAGAAGGGCTTCCGAGGAGCTTCGGCCGGCGCGAGATCTGGTTGACCAGGGTAGACCGAGTGTTTACGCTCGTAGTGACCATCAATTATGGGAGGAAGCTTGTAAAAATGCTTACAGCAACAACACGGTTTTTCGAGGAAGAACATGAAATCTTCCGTAATCAGGTCCGGAATTTTGTGACAAAAGAGGTGCATCCGCATGTGGACCAGTGGGAAGAGAACGCGTTGTTTCCGAAAGCACTATATCCCCGGATGGGAGAGCTTGGGTTTTTGGGTATCAGGCATCCTGTCGAGTACGGAGGAACTGCTGGCGATATCTGGATGACGGTCGTGTTTTGCGAGGAATTGTGTCGAAGCCGTACCCTTGGCATGCCCATGAGCGTGCTCGTGCATACCGACATGTCTTCAACGCATATAGCTCGACATGGTACTGCGGCGCAAAAAGATCAGTACTTGAGACCCATGATATCGGGCGAGGCAGTGTGCGCGATCGGTGTGACCGAACCATCCGGCGGCTCGGATGTTGCCGCCATCAAGACTACTGCCGAGCGAGATGGTGACTACTACGTGCTAAATGGATCCAAGATATTTATCACCAACGCGGTACATGCCGATGTCTTCTGCGTTGCCGCCAAAACCGACAAGGACGCTGAATCGCGTGGGGTGTCCATGTTCATTGTGGAGCGAGATACACCGGGTTTTAGTCTCGCAAAAAAGCTTGAAAAGATGGGATGTCACAGCTCCGACACGGGTGAACTTGTCTTCGAGGACGTACGCGTTCCTCGCAAGAATCTGCTGGGGGAGGAGGGCAAAGGTTTTTACTATATAATGGAGAACTTTCAAGACGAACGATTAATAGCTGCAAGCATGGCAGTAGGCGCGACGCAGCAAGCGCTTGAAGATACTCTTCGATATACACGAGAGCGTGAGACATTCGGAAAACGAATATTTGACCATCAGGTGGTGGCCCATAAACTGGCCGACATGGCGACTGAACTGGAGGCGGCCCGACAGCTAACGTACTACGCGGCCGATGTGTTACAGAGTGGTCGGGACTGTACGACTGAAGTGTCCATGGCAAAACTGTATTGCTGCAATATGGCTAACAAAGTAGCCTACGAATGCGTCCAATTGCATGGTGGTTACGGTTACATGAAGGAGTTTCCTATCGAACGCTTTTACCGAGACGTAAGACAGACGACTATAGCTGGGGGCACTGCGGAAATAATGAAAGAGATCATAGTGAAAAGAGGTCTAGACCGAGATCTCTAAACACCTTTGGGAACAGGGTCACGGTTAATAACCTATCCGAAAGTATAGCAAGACACAGATTGTGTACAAATTTATGGAAAATGACACATCGAATTTTGGGTTAGGGTGAGTAATCTGTTCGCTAAACAAAGAACGCATGCCCTAGCACTAACAAGCTTGGTGTCTGTTTTGGTCGTGGCTGGATGGTCTGTACGCCATGCGGTTTCGGCGTCCTCGTCGTCGAGAATTGTGTTCTTTGGCGATAGTTTAACGGCCGGTTACGGCCTTCAAAAGTCGCAGGCATTCCCGGCGCTGATCTATAAAAAAATAGTAGGCGAAGGTCTGAGGTTTGAAGTCGTAAATGCAGGTAAAAGCGGAGAGACTACTGCGGGGGGTCTACGGCGAATAGTATCTTATTTAGACCAACCGGTAGCAGTTCTCGCGCTGGAACTTGGTGTAAACGATAGTTTTCGCGGTTTTTCTACCGAAACAATACACAGAAATTTACAAGAGATTATCGATCTCACCCGGGACAGGTGGCCGAAAGTGAGAATATTGATACTTGGTATGGAGGCGGCTTTTCCTCCTACGGACGAATATGCTAGACGATTTCGCGAAATATTTTCGCGGCTCGCGCATGCGAACGGGGCGGCCCTGGTTCCATTCCTTCTTGAAGGGGTGGCAGGACGGCCCATTCTGAACCATGCGGACGGATTGCACCCAAATTCGGCGGGTCAAAAGATCATCAGTAATCAGAT
>CAZSWX010000092.1:0-7428 GCA_964610865.1 uncultured Enterobacteriaceae bacterium | reverse complement strand
GAGATTGTCTTTAGAAATGTTCGACCAGGGAAGATTTACTAACCATTCTAGGTAGGTTCGGACCATTGAATGTTCTGCAGACTCTATCGGAATATTTTTTAGTCGGTCATACTCATTGTCCGCCGCTTTCAAGGCCTCGGGTGGCATCTTTGCCTCGTCAATTTTTTGGCGAAGATCGTCGAGGTCACCGGTTTTTCCATCGCCCTCGCCGAGCTCCTTTTGGATCGCGCGCATTTGTTGACGCAAATAGAATTCTTTTTGATTCTTGTTCAATTCGCTCTGCACTTGGGTCTGAATTTTGTTTCCCAATTCTAAAAGCTCAACTTCTCGGTTGAGTATGGTCGACAGTTTTTCTACACGGTCTTTTACCTCGATCGTGTTCAAGAGGTCTTGCTTTTCGTCTAGGGCAATATTGAGGTTCGACGCGATTAAGTCGGTAACTTTGGCTGGGTCCTTGATGTTGACGACAACTCCCTGTAGCTCGTCGGGTAGATACGGAGCCATCGAGATGAACTTAGCGAATTGGCTCACCATATGTGCCTGGCGGGCATCGAGGTCGCGGGTTTCTTCGGCTGTACTCTCTAGTGGCTGGACTTGGGCTCGATGATAAGGGGAAATTTGGCTGTATAGAGTGATATTGATTCGTTTCAGCCCTTGGACGAGAATTCTAGCGCTCCCATCGGGATATCGGAGCATCTTCAATATACGTCCAGCGCTGCCTCGACCAAACAGTGCCTCAGGGGCAGGTGCCTCGTCTTCTGCATTCCTTTGAGAGGCTAAGCCCAGAATGTTGTCTTTGTTTCTGCAGTCTTCGACTAGCTTAAGTGAGGACTCTCGGGATATTAGCAATGGAACAATCGCGGACGGGAATATTACGACGCCACGCAGCGGGAGGATTGGTAGCTCTGGCGGTATGGTGACATCGCTAAGGTCTTCGTCGAATCCCACTACGTTATGCTCACCCGTTTTTTCAACTTCGCTGGCTTTGCTATCTGCCATAACCGGCCTCCTCCAAGTGCACGAAAACATATTACAAGGGCTCTGGTTGCACAAGTAGGAAAGTCGAGGTACAAACTTCGGCACTTTAGGAGCGACGCCATTTATGCTGGACGAACTGGAAGATCTTAAGACGGACAACATCGCGGCTCTGATATCCCAGTTAGAGGGTAAGGTGGCTCAGGTGTGCTTTGGCAGGGATAGTGTCCGAGAGGGACTGCAAGGCTCGGTGAAAAAAAAACGAGGGCATTGCGGCTCGTGCGCCATCACGTGAGGAACTGTTTGCCGTCGCGGGTAAACTGCGGCCCGTCTTCGAACAAATAGGGACAATCGTCCGGTCTATTGAGGCGTACGGCGGTAGTTTCACCAACGAGGAATTGAATTTATCCACTTGCGTAGATATCGGGGGTAAGGAAAAAGTAAACTTTTGCTGGAAGTCCGGAGAAAAAGAACTTCTATATTGGTATGCCCGAACCGAGGTGTGTCAGAGCCGGAGGTTTATCGCGGATAGACTACCGCTAAGACGCTACGAGCAATAAAATAGGTAAAAATGCGTTATAAAGCTGTAGTATTCGACCTATTTGGAACGGTGGCTCTATTTCAGCAAGAGAAACTTCCGATTTTCGAATGGAAGGGTCATAGGAGCCGTTCCACTCTGGGTAAGCTTCGAGAATTTGTTGGCGGAGCTATACCCGAGATATCGTTTGACACTTTCTATACGGCTATGTTGGAGATAAACCAAGAATTGACGGATTCGCGTGAACATGACTTACGGGAAATTCAATCGGCAGTGCGGTTTACCCGAACATTAGTGAGAGCGGGTTTAGCGGATTCTACGGAGACTCGGCGTCTCGGAGAAACTCTTTCCCTGGAACATATGGACCTGCTTGCCAAGGCGACGATCGTGCCATCGGATCATCGACGCTTGCTGAAGCGTGTAGGAGAGGCTCATAAAGTCGGTCTTGTTTCGAATTTTGACCACGGACCAACGGCGCGACGTGTGATTGGAGAAGGCGGGGTGACAAACTGTTTTTCTCGAACGGTCATATCTGCGGAACATGGCTGGCGAAAGCCGCACCCTAAAATTTTTTCCGACGCCTTAACGGAACTAAACGTAGATTCTTCGGCGGCACTTTTCGTGGGAGATTCCCCAACAGATGATATAGTCGGCGCCAGCGCCGTTGGCATGGACGTAGCATGGGTTAACGAATCGCAGAAAGCCTTACCAGACAGGATCCCGAAGCCCCGCTACGATATTCGAGCGATTCCTGAGCTCGGGAATATACTAGGCCTATGACTGAAGAGGCGGCGCCGACTGAAAAAGGGGCCCCGCGGGCGACGTTTTTGTTATGCCGACGGGAATCAAGCAACTTGACATTTTGTTAGAAGGATTAACCGTACAGCTAGGGAGGACACACGATGCAGTCCAAGAATTCGGGTGCCGCGGGGGCAAGTAGTGAAGCGAATAAAGTAATGGGGCGTATAGACAAGTTTCTTCGCCTGCTCAGCGTTCAATTGTTCCTCATTATCGCATTGTTAGCCTATTTGGCGTACCAGCCTCAGGCAGGCCGGTATCAGGTTATACCGCCTCAATCCGTTATGGAAGGAACTATAATAATATTCGATACGATCTTAGGAAAGGCGGGCGGTACTTCGGTAGAGGTAAGAGAAAGAGACTAATGAGGCGTTGGCACTTCCTTAATCTCTAAAATCTCTGAGGAGCGGCTTTTGCTTTTTATTGGCTAAGTTAAGGAGTATTAAAGAAAAGGGGTGCTTTTATGCATGCGTTAGGAGTAGTACTTTCCACGGCGACGGCAGCTCCACCTAAAGAATTTGTAGAACTGGGCAAGCTTGCGGAGGATGCTGGTTTTGCATCCGTGCTTGTTAACGAGGGCCGGGGAGACGCATTGGCATGCTCCGAGGCGATCGCCTTGGCGACTGACACCATTAAAGTCGGTACTAATATTGCGAATATTTACTTTCGCCATCCGTTCCTAGCTGCGATGACGGCGACGACTATTTCAGAGTTGTCCGGCGGACGTATGATTCTAGGACTCGGAATGAGTCATCGACCCTTATTAGAATCTCTGGGCATCAAAATGGAAAGACCGCGTGAGTACATGCGCTCGTATGTGGAATCGTTGAACAAAGTCTTTGGTGGTGAAGGCCTGAGTTCATTTCACAGACCCCAGTCGAGTAGTTACAAAGTACCAGTGTATGTCGGTGCTGTGACAGTTGAGAGCGCCGAAATTGGAGGAGAATTGGCCGATGGGATAATGCCTTTTCTACCGGCCATGCACTATCTTACGCAACTAGTTGACGCTGCCAAACAAGCCGCTGCAGCGGCAGGCAGAGACCCAGGGAAAGTCGATTGCATCGTCAGTATCCCGACGTTTCTATCTGAGAATTTAGAAGAAGCGAGATCTGCCGCCCGTTACAATCTTGCATTTTTCGGGAATTTGCCATTTTATCGAAAGCAGTGGCGGCGTTGTGGTTATGTGGACGAGGTGGCGGCGATACAGGAGGCCTGGAGAACAGGTAATAGGCGGGCGGCCGCGGAATGTGTCTCCGATCGAATGGTCGAAAATGTATGTATTTACGGACCTCCGGCCAAATGCCGGGAACAGTTAGCGGCTTTCCATGAGGCCGGCGCGTCTGTGCCCGTTTTGGCCGTGAGCCCGGTGAACGAAGACAGGCTTGTGGCCACGCGGAAGGCACTTGACGCTTTAGCTCCTGGCTAGAAAATATTAAGTTCTATCGGAAAGACGGAAGGTTCCTTTATTAGTAAAAATAATTCTTAAAACCCATACGTTTTGTTTTGCTTATCTTGATGAATGAACGTTCATGTCATATAATACCCTGAGGAAAACAAATACGGGTTAGCCAAGAAGACCGGAATGCAACTGATGACGTATATTTTTTGGGTGATAGTCCTTTTTTGGTTGGTCATGGCACCGGCAAACTTTGCTGGCGCTGAACAAACTACTAAGAGAACTTGGAAAAGCGTCGAGGAACTGTCGCAACAAGAGTTAGGGGCGGTACGATTAGATAACGCCTCTGAGCGACATCCTGAAGTGGAATATTTTCCTGCTGCAACATACCCTTTCGCTCCACCGTTTACTGCCGAAGAAATGGGGTATCGCGCGATGGAGTTTACGCCACGGGCACGTTGGTCTTCCGTCGTTGCCAATTCTTGGGGATCGATTGCGTCGCAGGGCGTCCTGTTGAACCCTGGCACATCGGTTACATTTGTGAGCTACGACCCTGAGTACAAGGGCGTGCGAAAAATACTCGCGGCCAAGCCAGGCGAGGAAATCTATAGGTCTTTGAGCCAGGCGATCGCGCCGCCAGCAGCGGAGGGTGGGCAATGGTTGGCGATTAGATACCGTACCGACAAGGACAACATAACGAAGGAGCAGCGATTCCGGTACTCTTCTTCGTTACGAAGGGTCAGGAGTCAGGCACCGTTACGACGACAGAGCCAGTTCCCTAACATGGCTCTCACTCCAGATGATGCATGGGGACGGGACGCGTGGGAATTTTCTTGGCGCATCTTGGGTGTCGATGTCTTACATGAAACCGTCCGCTTCCCCCGAACTCGTCCTACTATCATACTCCGAGATGGAGAATCGGGACAATTTAGAAGCGTTGCCACCAATAGCCTGAAACTGATGGGTGAAGCTTTTTCCGGTTACACGGACACGGGCGGCGTAGAGTGTTATGTTGTTGAAGCGAAAGCGCGGCCAGAATGGCTTCCTGATTACTATGCTCCGCGACTTATCTATTGGCTCGAGAAGCGTTCATTTTTTCCCCTACGGAGTGAACAATACGGGCGGGATGGAAATCTGCAGTTCATAGAGGTTCGGTTAGCAGAACACTTTAATACAGCCTTAAAGGACTTGGGGTATGGTACGTTTATGATAACTCATTGGGATGTCGCTGGGGATATCATGTCCTACCTTGTCAATGACAGCCATAAGGTTCTACAGTGGGAACCCGAGGAAGCAACGGTTTTTTTTAATCCAGACTTTATGCGAAGACAATGGTATTTGGATGCGTCAATCAAAAGCCAAGCGGCCGTGAAGCATCCCAGTCAATATTTTCTCCGCCCTGGCTTGCAAGAGGGAAAGTTTCCCAAAGAACGAGTGTTCGAACTAGCGGCAGAAGTAGCTAAGCGTGTGCGTGCACAAGATGCCGCAGGACGCTTGATATTTGACGGCATGACTCAGGACGACGTTAGCCAGGTTACGGCTCAGGCCTCCCGGGATTCTGCCGGATAATTATCGAGCCGCGCCCTAGCGCACCGTAGACTTGTTGTCTTTTGGCGAATGAGATAGGCACCAGCAAATGCTTGCGCGATACGGTATGGTGCATGGCCGGTTCCAGCCGTTTCATAATGGTCATTTAGAATATGCTCTGCGGGCATTTTCGCGGAGTGAACATCTAATAATCGGAATCACGAACGCGGACCCCACACAGGGGCGTCCGGAGGCTACCGACACAAATCGACATCTTCCGGGATCGAATCCATTCACCTTTTTCGAAAGGCAACGAATGATTCGTCAGACATTGGTGGATCACGGGATCCATCGTGACCGTTTATCAATCGTCCCATTTCCCATTCATGAGCCGGAGAGATGGTCTCATTACTGCCCGGTCGGAACACATCATTTTGTTAGAGTGTTTTCGAACTGGGGACGCGAAAAGGTGGAACGTTTGCGAAAAGAGGCTTACGAAATAACGATACTGGACGGGGGTGCACGGAAGAAATACAGCGGAGAGGAAGTACGTGCACGAATAAAAGAAGGGCAGAGTCTCACCGAGTGTCTGCCGAGTGCTGTCATCGATATTGTTAGAGAAATTTCGGCTCGAGAACGACTTCTTTGCCTAGATTAGGAAAAACCGGGCCTATGCATATTCTATTCTGCGTTTTGGATGGGCTGGCGGACCGTCCTCAGAAAACACTCAACGGTAGAACACCATTGGAGGCGGCTGATACGCCAAATCTCAATGAACTGGTCACCATGGGTGCGACCGGGTTGCTCGAGCCTTTTGCACCGGGGGTTCCTTTGGAAAGTGAAACGGCCCACTTCTTGATGTTCGGGTACCAGTTGGAGAATTTTCCGGGCCGTACAGCATTTGAGGCAGCTGGGAGAGGAATAGAAATTCCTGCTAACTCTATAGGAGTTCTGGCGAGCTTTGCGGAAGTGTCCCTGGATGGTTCGAAGGTACGACGAGAGGCACTACTATGGGAAAAGACCAGGGAGCGTGATCGAGAGGATCAAAACTGCGAAGCCCTCGTTGCGGATATTCAGGGATACCGTACAGACGACAAAATGTTTTCGTTGGAATACTGTGGAAATTGCGAGGCGATATTGACTATAGCCGGGGAAGTTAGCCGGGACGTAACGGACGTTGATCCATTCTACAATGGACATTACGTCGCGCGCGCGTTTCCGTTGGCTACGAGCGAAACACCAGACCGCGCTGCGCGCACAGCGAGGGCGCTGAATCGCTATTTGGAATGGACATATTGGCAATTGTCGGCCCACGTCGTGAACCAAGAAAGACGAGCCCGGGGCGATTCCTTGATAAATTTTCTTTTGACTAAGTGGGCGGCGGGACGACCGGACGTGGTGCCTTTCGAAAAAATGAACGGGATGCGGGGGGCAAGCGTCGAGCATTATCCATTGTACATTGGTATCGCGCGAATCTGTGGGATGACGTCCGTAGTAACCCGAACACACAGACGACCAGCAACGGATTTTAATGAGAAAATAGATAAGGCACTAAAACTTTTTACCGAAGGCTACGATTTTGTGCACATACATTCAAAAGCGCCTGACGTTGCCGGCCATAATAAGGACCCCGTGGCAAAGAGAGATGCTTTGGAGGATTTGGACGTCGCGTTCGCGCGTGTTCTCCAGGCGTCTCGGAGCCGCGCCGATTTGTTGATAGTGGTGACGGGAGACCACGCTACGCCGAGTAGTGGTCCCCTGATACACTCTGGAGAGGCGGTTCCTTTTCTCATTTGCGGCGGGCCGAATGTCCTTACAGATCAGATTACTAAGTTCGATGAGCGTTCCGTAGCATTAGGCGGTGTCGGTCGAATACAAGCGACAGACGTTATGCCATTGCTCCTCAACCTTACAGACAGAGTACGGTTGATGGGAGTGCAACATCAGCCGGAAAGCCGGCCTTTCTGGCAGTGGAACCCTGAACCTTTTGAGATAAAATGATGGCTCGCGACAACAGTTTGAGCAGCAAAATTCAACCTCGACCCGGCATGGGGTGCGGTTACTATGAAGGACGTCGAAGGGTTGGGGGGTCGTCTGACTACAGTGGTGTATTGACGCTAGTCTTGACTACAAACAACCGGTCAGACATCGTCTGTCCCTACGCCATTTTCGGTGTTGGATTCGCGCCGTCTTT
>CAZSWX010000091.1:0-7438 GCA_964610865.1 uncultured Enterobacteriaceae bacterium | reverse complement strand
GAATCGCAATTGGTTTGACGCGAAGCCCTTTCGAAACGGCGGTTTCGTCTATTGAACTCGACCAATTATCTAAAGGCAGGTTTATACTGGGATTAGGTACCGGTCCTCGGCATTGGACCAATGGGTACTTTGGTATGCCATACGACAAGCCCGTGTCTCGACTGAGAGAGGTGGTGCAGGTACTCCGGCACGTGGAAGCCGGATCGAAGTCCGGAGAAATGGAGCCGTGGGACGGACAATTTTTCCAATTGAAGTTCGACTCGTACCAGCCGATAATGCCGCCGTATCGAGAACGCATACCGGTGTGGATAGCCGCTTTGCGTCAGCGTATGTGTGAATTGACAGGCGAAGTTGGCGACGGGCTTATCGGCCATCCGGTCTGGTCGATGGAATGGGCGCTTGGCCAGGCGCTCGACTCCTTGGAGGTCGGCGCTAAGCGGTCGGGCCGCGATCCCGCTAAGATACATTTTCAGCCCTGGGTAACTGCCTCGATCGATGAAAACGAACGTGTTGCGCTCGACGATGCTAAGCCTTGGCTAGCTTTTTATTCGGGATTTAGCCAATATTTTCCGTTCTTTGAGGCCCATGGTTTTGGTTCAGAGGCGAAGAAAATTAATGAGGCGTCTCAGAGTATGAATTGTGTAGAGGCGGCGAAATTTGTACCTGACGAAATGGTGCGAACTTTCGGTGCGCATGGAACGCCCGACCAGGTCCGAGAACGAATAGAGCCGTTGTGGAAGCGGGCTGATTCGATGGCGATTGTACCGCCGAATTGGGGCCTAACGCCAACCCAACTTGCAAAAAAAGGTCAAGCAATCGCGGACACTTTCTGGCCGAGTTAGGATGGCCCCCACGGTAGCTTTTCCGGAGGCACCACCGGGCTGTATTCTTGTGCTCCGAGAAGGGACAGACAAATTTAAGGCTTTAGAGCAAAGCCGCCACAACTTAAAACAGGGGAACAAAGACGGCGACGTGTGTGTCATAAAGGGGTGCCGTCGAACATAAGGGACTAGCCAGTCCCGGTCCTACGGAGGTTTCTATGGATTTTCGATATCTCATTGTTGAGACTCGAGAAAGTATTTGTCGTATAACAATCAATAGGCCAGAACGGCTGAATGCAATTAATATTCGAGTCGGGTGTGAAATATTGAAAGCTCTCGAAGACTGTGAAAAAAACGAAGCCGTCCGCGTCGTTGTATTGACTGGTGCCGGGAGAGCGTTCTGTGCTGGAGATGACCTGAAAGGAATGACAGAACCTGGCCAGGCGGGACCTAAATATCCTGAAAGTGTAGATTATTACGTTGGAGGTGATGGCCGGTGGCCGTTGATTGTTGAACGGATGCGCGCGCTCGGAAAGCCAATAATAGCAATGATTAATGGGCATGCGCACGGGGCCGGCTTTAATCTCGCTCTTGGTAGCGACTTAAGGATTATGGCGGACACGGCCACTTTATGTATTCCGTTTGTCAAGCGGGGGATCGCGACCGGAACGAGCCTATTACAGCAGTATGTTGGTATAGGTAAGGCCATGGAGTGGGCCCTGCTGGCACCGCAACTCACGGCGCAGATGGCTGAGCGGTGGGGACTAGTGAATAGCGTGGTCGAACTCGAGAAGCTCGAAAGTGCTACGATGGAACTAGCCAGGGAATTATCGAAAGGTCCGACCAGGACATACGGTATTACCAAGGCAGCCATAGTCGAAAGTTGGCAAGACGCCCCAGAGCAGGCTTATCGAAAACAGGGTCGCGCGTATTTGCTCGCACGCACCACGGAGGATTTCGAAGAAGGACGAGCCGCGTTCTTGCAGAAGCGGAGCCCGACCTTTGTTGGTCGTTAGGTGATTCATGTGTCGATTTTACCTTCGCGAGTACTACACTAGATGTTGCCGTTGCGTGGGGGCATAAGCGCGACGGGCGAATCCCGTAGACGAATTTCAGTCAGAACTCCACGCGACTAGTTTGAAAATGTAAAATGGCAGACTCGCATACTATAGTTTTTCTTTATTCAGACAGGTTGGTACCGCCCGAAGTAATGGAGATGGTCGAAGGAGGGGTGCCGGAAGGTTTTACTCTCGAGCCGGTGGAGCAAGGAACATCTCCTGAAATTCGTAAAAAGAAGATTGCGCAGGCGGATTTCATTATTGCTTATCCAGGGGATCCATCCGCCGACGAAATAAATGCCGCGACGCGGCTTAAACTGTTCCAGATGCTTAGCGCCGGTCATGATTGGCTAAACTTGTCCATCTTCGCACACCCGGGGATACCAGTCGCAAATAATGGTGGGGCAAACGCGCCGACAGTTGCTGAGCACGCGATTTTATTGACTCTCGCCGTGTTTAAGAGACTCCCCGAGCATCACAACGCGCTTGTCAACGGTCACTGGGTTGGGGCGACTCGGACCCTGCAAATGAGAGAGTTACGAGGAAAGACCGTCGGCATTCTAGGTTTCGGCCGTATAGGCCAAGAGTTTGCCAGGTTAGCGAAGGGTTTCGGGACAAATATTCTCTACAACGACACGATACATCCCTCCTTCTCAGTGAGGGAAGAGATTGGAGCTGTTTATGCACCGTTTGATGACTTGTTCGAACGCTCCGATGTCATTTCTGTTCACACGCCGCTAACGAACACAACAAAAGGTATGGTCGATGCGAGGGCATTAGGCCTCATGAAACACTCTGCGATACTGGTGAATACTTCGCGTGGGCCCGTCATCGATGAAGCCGCCTTGATCGGAGCGCTTCAGAATGACGAGATCGCAGGCGCTGGTCTAGACGTATTCTCGGTGGAACCCTTAGAAGGGGAAAGCCCATTGTTCTCGCTGAATAATGTCGTTCTCACTTCTCATATTGCAGGTGTGACGCTAGATACTTGGAGCCGTAGAATCGCGTTCGGATTCGCAAACATACAGAGAGTGGCGCGTGGCCAGAAACCCGAGTCTGTGGTCGGTTCATCCTCAAAATGAGGGTGAAGTGAATTTCGGCGCGCGGGGGCTCCTTCTATTTCAATATCCACGCAGTTTTGCCCACCGGTCCCGATGCCAGGCCCCGTCTCCAAAAGTCATTTCGGCTGCCCGGGCACGCTTCATGTAGAATCCTGCATCATGTTCATCGGTCATGCCGATACCTCCATGCATTTGGACGGCTTCATTCGTTGCCAGTACGAAAGCGTCGGAACAACGCGCCTTTGCGAGAGAGGTGAGGAGGGGAATGTCGTCGGTTCCGTCATCGACTGCGGCGGCGGCGGCCATGACAGAAGATCTACACAACTCTATTTCCATGAAGACTTTAGCTGCGCGATGTTTTAGTGCCTGGAACGAGCCAATGACAGACCCGAACTGTTCTCTCGTTTTGAGATAGGCGAGTGTGTCCTGAAAGATTTGATTCATGCCACCTAACATTTCCGCGCATAATCCGACCGTCGCAACGTCTACGGAATGATTCAACGCCGTCAGGCCACCTTGAACCGGACCTAAAACGTCTTTATCGGGAACGCTGACATTCTGTAGCCGCACGATCGCCGCCGCGCGTCCGTCTAAGCGGCTTTGGGATTCGACCTCTAGGCCAGGGGCATCCGATCTAACTAAAAACAGAGTAATGCCGTCGGTGTCGTCTTTTTCTCCCGCCGTTCGGGCAGATACGACAAAAGTGTCTGCGGTCTGCCCGTCTAACACTTGAATTTTTTCACCAGACAATGTCCAGACGTCCGCTTGCTTTGCGGCTGACGTGGTTACGCGATTCAGAAAGTAACGACTGTACGCTTCTTGATAGGCAACGGCCGCGATCGTGTCACCCGTTGCGATACTTGGTAATATATTCTCTTGTTGTTTTGCCGTGCCAGCCGTACACACGAGCTGACCAGCTAACAGTACGGTCGAAAGGAAGGGTTGAGGAGTAAGGTTTTTGCCCAGCGCTTCAAGTACGACCGCCAGGTCGGTGAGTCCAAGACCGGCCCCGCCAAAGCCTTCCGGCACAAGTATGCCGGTCCAACCTAGTTTTGCCATCTCCTTCCAAAGGTCTTGTGAGAACCCAACCACGTCCTCGGCATCCCTCAGCGCGCGGACATGGTTGGTCGGTGCGTTGGCTCGAACGAAATCTTCTGCCGTTTTCGACAACAATTCCTGATCTTCGGTCAAAACGAGTCCCATTTTCTTCCTCTCTGCTTCTGTCGTCTAGTCCGGGAGGCCCAGTACACGTTTTGCGATGATGTTGAGCTGTATTTCGCTGGTACCGCCCTCAATAGTGTTTCCCCGGGAGCGAAGCCAGTCACGAGTCAGAGTGAGATCTTCTTGGCCAAAGCCGGGCCCATCCCAGCCTAGTGCGTTCGGACCAGCGATAGACAAGAGAAGTTCGAGCCGGCGCTGGTTAAGCTCCGTCCCATAGACCTTGAACATGGAGCTCTCGGGTCCAGGCGGACGACCGGCCTTTGCGGCTTCTCGTGCCCGTTCTGTAGTGAGACGAAACGCTCTACTATCCATTTCGTAGGTCGCCATCCTCTCTCTTACGGAACCGTCGCCTATCTGACCGTCCGTGATATCGAGGTGCTCCCTAGCCCAATCGCGCATGCTTTTGCCTTTTCCGGCAGTGGACCCAAAAGCGGATGCGATCATATTCCGTTCATGGTTCAGTAGAGCCTTTGCTACGGTCCAGCCCTTGTTCACTTCAAATATTATGTTTTTGGTTGCGGCACGTACGTCAGTTAGAAATGTTTCACAAAACGGTGACGCGCCACTGATGAGTTTGATAGGTCGGGTTTCGACGCCGGTAGATTGCATGTCGACTAATATGAAGGTGATGCCTTCTTGTTTTTTAGCCGCGGGGTCTGTCCGGACAAGCAAGAACATCCAATCTGCCAGGTTCGCGAAGGAAGTCCACACTTTCTGGCCGTTGATCACATAGTGGTCGCCTTCAAGCACCGCCCGTGTTTTTAATGAGGCAAGGTCGCTGCCCGATCCGGGCTCGGAATAGCCCTGGCACCAGCGTATTTCCCCTTTGATGATGCCAGGTAGGTGGTCAATTTTCTGTTCCTCCGTTCCATATTCGAGTAGCGTTGGTCCAATCATCGTGAGACCAAATCCAATGAGTGGTGCTGGCAGATTTAGTGCATACATTTCTTGCTGAAGAATCTTGGCTTCTTCCTTTGATAATCCACCCCCACCGTACATGCTGGGCCATTCCGGAGCGGTCCACCCTCGACCTGCCATGCGGTCCATCCATACTTTCATATCGGGATTAGTATATTTGGCTTTTCGGCCGCCCCAGTTGCCGTCGAGCATTGTATTGCCGACGCCTCTAATGGAATCCGGTGCGTTTTTTTCTAGCCATCGATGGGTTTCCTGTCTGAAATTTTCAAGGCTGGCCATGAAATTATTCCTCCTGAACGCGCTGAGGCGGCCTTTCGGGCCGCCTCAGCGTACATACGATGTAAAGGACTAAAAAAGCAACGCCCCGTCGAGGAGTTCCTGTTAGGCGGCGGCTGCGGCAGGCGCAGGCATACTGAGGCGCTTTAGTTCAGGTAGTGGGGCCGTATCCCATTTCTTTAGTTCAGGTAGAACGTGTTTGGCAAAGCACTTCATGCTTTCTTCCGCTTCGGGGTACGGCATACCAGCAAAGCTGAAGTTGCACATTATTCCCTTCATATCGATCATATCGCGTATGTTCTCTAACTTACGAAGGAGTTGGTCCGGGTTGCCCCATGGCATAAGTTTTACAAAGTCTTGTGCGGCTCCGTCCCGGCCATGTTTTTCGATATATTGCCCGACATTACTGTAGAATTCGTAGCCTTTGTGCTTGCCGAAGGCCTCGCCTCCCATTTCGTAGTGGTTCATTGCAGTATGGTAGTACGCGCCTATCCATTTATTGGCATTTTCTTCAGCTTTTTTCGCGTCCTCGTTAACATAAAAGAAGCCGCCACAGAACGGTTTTGGCGGCGCGTCGGTGTGATGTTCCTTCCAAACACTATGGTATATTTCAAAATCTTGCTGTACCGTCTCCCACGGTTTTTGAGGTATCACAAGGAGGCCAATTCCCAGTTTTGCCATGATTGGTGCAGATTCGGGCGATACGGCCGCCGCGTAAGTCCGACCCTTGAAAGAGTACTTTGGATAAGGCCGGATATCTCGATGTGGTTGCTTGGTGGCCAGGCCACCTTCAATGTAGCCGTTTTCAAGACCATTCAGGAGCAATTCAGCGTATTCCACGAAACGATCCCTGCCTTCGTTTTGATCTATGCGGAAGCCTTCGTATTCTACACGAGCCAGACCACGGCCAACTCCCAGGATCATACGGCCGTTGGAGACGTGATCTAGGAGGGATACCTGTTCCGCGACTCGAATGGGGTCGTGCCACGGGAGGACGATCACCATTGTCCCGAGCTTCGCTGTTTTTGTCTTGCCTGCCATATACGATAAAAATTGTACTGGGTCAGGGCACATCGTATAATCGGTGAAATGGTGTTCAATGGCCCAAATAGAGTCAAACCCCAGGGGTTCCGCCATTTCGGCGATCCGAAGTTCCTCCTCGTAAACCTGCGCGTCAGACAGAGCATTACCGGGGTTTTGGAAGACAGGGGCATAGCCAACATGTAAAGGCATAATTTCCTCCTTATAAAGCGAATGGTCTCCGTGGGTTTCTTTGCGGCGCATTATAGGTGAGCCTATTCTTTCCGCATAGACCCTTCTTCACCATCGCCATGATTTTTTTCGGGCAGATATAAAGTGAAAGCTTGGCGGTCAAATCAGGAGCGTAGTCGGTGCCATATGCTGCGCCCTACCGAGGGGTTAGCGGTGCGTCAAGCGGCAGTGCTATTCTTGCCTTGATTTGACTCACTTAACGGTATTTTCTAAGTTGTTCGCGCATTGCCGGAGTTAGTCATCGTACAAATAGGGAAGGAGTTTGTAATGGATTTTGATTTTTCACCGAAAGTACTCGACCTAAGGGCTAAGGTGTCGAAATTTATGGACGAGTATGTGTACCCGAACGAGCAGACGTTTGAGGATCAGCTCAATGCAGGGCCTGATCGTTGGCAGATACCGCCAATCCTTGAAGAACTGAAGGAGCAAGCAAAGGCGGCGGGTTTATGGAACTTATTTTTGCCCGAAAGCGGTCATGGATATGGGTTAACTAATTTGGAATATGCACCCCTGTCCGAAATAATGGGTCGGGTCCATTGGGGCTCTGAGGTTTTTAACTGCTCTGCTCCTGACACAGGCAATATGGAAGTATTATCGCGTTACGGGACACCCGAGCAACAGAGTGAGTGGTTGGAGCCTTTGCTGGACGGTCAGATCCGGTCTTGCTTTGCGATGACTGAACCGGCCGTGGCGTCTTCCGACGCGACTAACATTGAATCAAGTATAGTTAGAGACGGCGATGAGTACGTCATAAATGGGCGAAAATGGTGGTCGTCAGGAATGGGGGACCCCAGATGTAAAATCTTGATTT
>CAZSWX010000090.1:0-7492 GCA_964610865.1 uncultured Enterobacteriaceae bacterium | reverse complement strand
GCCCCGGGCTTATCGGCTATATTTCCGTACATGCCGTTCATGAACACGACATCAACGCTGGCATCATCCAGACTCAGATCCCGAATGTCGCACTGATAGCACTCAACTCCGGGGTACCGGCCTTGCAAATGCTCTAACATTTTTCCGGAGAGATCACAGGCGTACACGCGGCCTGGCTTAAACTTACGAATGTCGGGTATGAGCGCGCCAGTGCCTGCCCCTACGTCCAGTACGTCCTCACCTTCAGCAATCTCGGCAGCCGAAACTATCGCTTTCATCCTTTCGCATACGTCGGTGGGTAAATCGGAAAGGAACCGGTCGGACACGTTGTCGAATGCTTCTCGTTGATTTTCATTAAACTGAGAAATTTTGTCTATACCCATTTGCGAGCTTCACTCCTACCGTTCATGGTCGCGACATGCGCGAGAAGCATTGCATCCCGACGCATTCCCTTTGAGCGCGGAACTACCCCTCTTTGTATAAAACCGACTCTACGCGCTCCCCCATTTCGAGACGAGGAATTCTCCTATCCGTTGAATCCCGGCCTTCCCTTCATCCAATATAGGGTGAAAAGCGTGCCAGACATGGATCATGTCGTCCCAAACTTCGAGCTCACAATCTACCCCTGCGGCCCGTGCCTTCTTTTCGAATGCAACTGCATCGTCTAGCAGAATCTCGTCGCTCCCGACATGCAGCAACAATGGTGGGAGACCGGCTAACTCCGCCAAATTCGGAGAAGCGTATGGATGCCTTGCGTTTCCTTCACCGAGGTATAGTCCGGCCATCCTTCGCAGCCCGTGGGGTGTCACCATAGGGTCATCGGCCGCCTTGCTCTGGTACGCTTCATTGGAACAGGTCAGGTCTGCCCATGGGCTAATCGCTACACCCGAGGCTGGCATCTCCAAGCCACGGTCGCGAGAGGCAACTAGAGTGGCAAGCGCAAGACCGCCACCCGCGGAATCCCCAGCCAGTGCGATGTCGGTGCCTTTGTATCCGTTGTTCAGCAGCCACTCAAACGCCACCACACTGTCGTCAACAGCTGCCGGGAAAGGGTGCTCCGGGCCCATTCTGTAGTTAATCAGTAGCACAGACGCTTCTGATTCCCTGGCTATCTCCCCTGCGAGGGCACGGTGCGTGTTGCAGGATCCGATTACGTACCCACCACCGTGTAGATAAAGTATCGCGCGCTCCGATCTAGAGGCCGGCGCCCGAACCCACTCCCCTTCGATGCCCGTTACCGATACCTTTTCAGATCTTATGTCGTCCGTCGCAGGGAACGCGAGCTTTTCCATACTTTTCCGCATCGCCTCTACGGGCGGCTCGAATTCTGCCGGCGTCTGTTTCTTCCGCAATATCTCCTTGAGTTTCTCAATTTCCATGGTGCTTCCCTTCATCCTGGATGGTGTGAGACTAACTTCTACTCCCGAACTAATAGAAATGCCAGACTACACAAGGACGTTAAACAAGAGCGGATTTGAGAGGACCGGTACGGGTAGACACGACCCTCAACGCCCGTAGGATTGGGACTACTTCATTTTAGGAGAGGAATCTACATGAAACTAAGCATCAACCTGCGCAATTGGGGGCCCCTGTCCACGCCTACTGTCCTAAGGGATTGCGCCCGTGCGGCGGACCAATCCGGACTCGATTCTTTATGGATTAACGAACACATCGCCATACCACCCGATCTACAAATGCCGGCGGGAGTTCCCGATTTTGCAGACGGGCGGAACTTGGATCCTTTCGCCACCCTCGCGTTCCTGTCTTCAGTGACGCGTCGGATAGGCCTCGGGACGGCCGTCGTCCTCATCCCATACCGGCCCGCATTGCCAACGGCAAAGCTAGCAGCAACGGTGCAGGAACTGTCAGGTGGTCGTCTACGGTTAGGAATCGGCGTCGGATGGATGAAGGAAGAGTTTAAGGCCCTCGGGATCGACTTCCATCGACGGGGGGAATTGACCGACAACACGCTGTCTTTTATCCGACAATGCTTCGACAACACCGATAGGGCCGAAGCCAACGGCCAACCATTTCTATTTAGGCCGCGGCCTCCCTGCCCCCCAATTTATGTCGGAGGAAACGGTCCGCATTGTCTCAAAAGAACTGTTCAATTTGGTGACGGATGGATTCCTGCCGGCATAGAACCGGACGCACTGAGAGCAAATATCAGCCAGCTCCGAAGACTGGCCGAAGATGCCGGCAAAGCTAAACCCGAAGTCATAGCCATGAAAACTCTACCGATAAACGATCCGCCCAGGGCGATAGACTATGCCCTTCAGTTCGCTGCAGTTGGGGTAGATCATGTGGTCCACACCCAAGGCTATGAGAGTACGAGCGAATACCTGGGTAACATCGAGATACTCGAGGAAAAAATTCGACCGGCTTTAGAGAATTGAAAGTGAATGCGGGCCCTGTAGAGATATTGGCAAGAACCCGAATTACGCGCCTACGTTTCCCTTCGGACGGCGCGGCAGAACCTTTGCACGAGCAGCTCGCGGGCTGTATTGCGCGCCCGTCCCACGGGGCCCGTCTGCACCGGACCCAATGGAGTTGCGTATTTTGCCCGACTCAACGGTCTAGTGGCGTACCTCCCCAGTCTTTGCCCACCTCAGTCTCAACTACGATGGGTACCCGATTTGCCACCACCTCTCCCATCGCATCCACCATTTCCCGGACCACCCATCGACGACTGGCTTCCAATTCTGCAACCGGTGTCTCAACCAAAATTTCGTCATGGACGCACGCGACCGGACGCGCCCCGCTCCCGGATTCTCTTGTTTCAAATAGTCGGGCTAGCGCAAGCTTCAATCCGTCACCACCGGAACCCTGGACGGGAATATTCAACATCGCATTAAACTGGCTCACGTCCATAAAGCGACGGCCCGTGAGCGTACGCGTATCAAAGCCGACTTGCCGCCGGCGCGCAAGTTCCGTTTGTTTCCGGGCCTTTCGGTGCCAGGCAGCAACACCAGTGTAGGTCTCGAAAAACGCTCGGTGGTACGCCGCCGCCTCACCGACCGACATTGTTATTCCGTAGCTGGTCCCCGCATCTAGTTGCAAACCTTTGACGCCCATGCCGTAGAGTAATCCAAAATTCACACTCTTCGCCAATTGCCGCTCGGTCTGGCCAATCTCCTCTATCGGGCGGCCCAGAATGCTAGAGGCAGTGAGCGCATGCAGGTCCGTTTCTTCTTGAAACGCTCGCAACATCGTCGCATCCTCAGCAAGGGCCGCTGCGATTCTCAGCTCGATTTGAGAGTAATCTGCCTTCACTAATGCCATGCCGTCGGCGGCTCGAAAGCAGGTCCTGAAACCCGGGGCCTTAGGAATTTGTTGGATATTGGGCCGCCCACAGCTCATACGCCCAGTAGCAGCTCCATTTTGAAAATACTCGGGATAAACTCGGCACGACCCTGAATCAAAAAAAGTATCGACCATGCCTCGGCCGTATGTGCTGACTCTCTTGGCCAACTCCTTCTGACGGACTAAAAGGCTCGCTATAGGATGATCAATTTGCCGTAGAGTGCTGGCCCTTACATCCGGCACGGGCACGTGTATTTGATCGAATATTCTCCGGACCTGCACAGAGGAAGCCCAGTTAACATTTAGTCCCAATTGCCGGGCCCTAGCATCCAGCTCTCCGGTCAGGTCACTTAATTGTGCCGCTTCGTTATCGGCACGCCGGCACCATGCCTCCGCATCCATCCCTATACCCGTCAGTTCCATCCAAGCAAGTGCTCTCGCGCACCTGAATTCAATCTCGCTCGCGCGTTCGAGCCCAGCATCAGAAATCGCGGCGGAGAGAACATCGTGGAGTGAGTGGAGGACCACCGCGTCACGGGCAGCATACACAAACTGGGCGGGGCTCAGTTCGGCCGACCAATCTGCCTTTTGCAAGTCTTTCGGCAACGACCGTCGCAGTTCCCGCTTAACTACTTCCTTCAGACTGTGCCGGACCCTGTGGCCGGCATTGAGCACTTGGCTGGCCAACATTGTGTCGAAGATGCGAACTGGCCATTCGCACCCGGCGGAAGTGAGAAACTTCAAATCGAATTTGGCGTTGTGAAATATCCACAATTTATTAGTGTTAAACACGGGCTGCAAAAGGTCTATCGGGATTCTCGCAATATCAAAGACATACACATGATGAGGCAAAGCTAACTGAACCAGTCGTATACGGTCATTGCGCGGGTCTAGTCCGGTGGTCTCCGTATCACAGGCCAAGACCTTCGACGATCGGAGTACTGGCAGAACACGTTCTGCCTCAGCGACCTCGCTTATCACTGAGAACGAGGGAACATCTACGGGTGGGAATCCCGAGGATGAGCTATCGTCGTCTCTCTCCGGGATCATCCCCGCCGGGAAAAGCGGGCGTTGTTCGAAGGCCATCTAGTTACAGCTGTACACCCAGCAGCGATCAGCGGCAACGTTGGGAACGGCATGCCATTAATCGTACCGGTCACCCGTCCTGATACCTGCCTCGAAGCCATCACTCCACGCCCGACCGTATCGTCGTTCTCTACTAGCACGTAACCCGGCCTCGTACCCGGAATCATAGCCTGTCCGATAGCGGAAGACACGAGAGCGCGGACGGGCAGCTGAGCGGGTAAACGCTGAACCAGCTAAAACTCCGGCCACCAGCCCTACCCCGCCCGCTATGACTGGCACAATATACCCGTGATGCCCGTGGTGATGGCCGCGGCGGTGGCCGCGCCACGCATTCACATTTATCGGGGCCAAGAAAATGCAAGCAACCGCAAATAAAGCTAGTCCTTTTTTCATCATTTCTAACTCCTTCGCTTTTTCCATCCTGTGTTGGGATGAACGTCTGCACGGAGTTTTAGTTCCCTTTTTCAGGAATCCGCAGGTTACAACTTCACGGATTAACCGGAACATTCCACTTGAGACGAGCCAACTCGACCGTCGCAATTTTCTGAAAAGCACAGCGCAATGTTCCAACGTCGAAGATGTATTAGGCCTTCGGCTAGTTGTCCAATCCAGCTACAAGATTAAAACCAGTGAGGAACGAGTGCAGCGGCGTTCCAGCAACGCTTCGTGCAGTCACTAGCCACTTTTCTTCCTGGCGTTCTAGGGTAAGAAAACCGAAAGTCGAATCTGTCCTAGATGCCTTTATTTTGCGGCCGGCTATGACCAACCCGCGCACGTTAGTCTGCAGGGGTGGATTCAGCAGTGCACCCCCATTGCCAACGGTAATCTGCCCTGGGCCAGCATCCGCAAAGCGGAGGAATTGAATCTGGTGCAAGTGGCCAGAAAGCACCGTCTTGATTGTGTCCGGAAAGTACAAATTGGCAGCCGCTTGCAGCGTAGGGTTGGTCCGGAATAGTACGGACTCTTCTCCCCCGTCCCCGGCCGACCCAAAGGCCCAAATCGGTTTATGAGACAGTAGCCAGGCGTCTCGACCTTTCTCGTCAGCGAAAAACTTCAGTTGTTTCGCAAAGTACTCCACGGTCGGTGCTACAGGAAATATGTCATCCGCAATGGTCGTGTCCAGCACGTACAAATTCTCACTGCCCAGGGACACCGTGTAGCCTTGCGTCTGGTCTCTACATGCTTGTACAAAAGCCCGCGGATCCAAAAAACGAAACCACGCCTTTCCGGTACGGTTGCACGATTCATGATTCCCCCGAACCATGACCCAGGGGGCGACCTGAAGCAAAGGACTCGCGGGCCGAAAGAAGTCCTGCCAAGCAACCTGCCAATTATCGCCCCATGGACTATCCAAGCACGAGGGGTTCGATTTCGGACATCGCGTGTCGCGATAAAAATAATCTCCAACATGAATTACCAAATCGGGTTGCCACGCGGCGGCACTTCTAGCGATTGCTTGGAATGGCCATGCCTCAGGATCGTCGCACGCCTGCACCAGATTCTTTTTTACGCGACATCCAGTATCACCAAGTACAACTATCCGGTCCGGACGACCATCCCATCCCGGCACCGGCGCACCAAATAGATGTGCGTCCGATATACCTTGCTTCAGGATAGTTTCGCAGACCCTGTTAGGAAATGCTGGCAACACCGGCCCCGAACGGTTTTGCATCGACACATGGGTTTTTCCTATGGTAATGGTCGGGCAGTTCTCCGCCGTGACGATGGCTCGCAAAACGACACTTTCCGCGGGCCCGACGGTCGTCCAAGCTATTTGCGTGTCTCCATTCGCTTGCGCAAGTCCGGATTGCATCACCAGCGCCATAACAATAATGCGGGAGTGCAAGCGCATGCCACGTATCCCCATATCGCTTTTAGTCTCGCGTTCCCGGAGTCACCGTAAGGACGGTACGTTCTCCGTTTCTTATCACCGTTATTGGTACAGGGGCGCCGACTGCAAGACCGGAGACAATGTAGGTGTAGTCGTATATATTCTCCACCTTTTTGCCTGCCAATTCGACCACTACATCCCCAGGAACTATTCCGGCCGCTTCGGCAGGGCCTCCCTTCGCCGCCCCGGCCAACCGTACGCCGTTAATGGAGTCCCCTGCATAGTCTGGTATCGTCCCCAAGTACACTCGCATACGAGCAGCGCCGGCCCGTAATTTCGGCCGTTCCAGTTCAATGTAGTCTGGGAGATCCGAAGCGAACATAAGCTCGCGAGTTAACCCGGTCATGAAGTCTGCGATTTGGGCAAGGCCCTCATAGTTGATTTTATCAGCGGTATCGCGGGGGGAGTGATAGTCCGTGTGCCCTCCCGTGAAGGCATTTAATATAGGCACTCGCCTCAAATAAAACGTCATCGCATCTGTCGGTAAGTAACTGTCGTCTTGAAGAGTTATAGGCAGACCTACCGGTACGTTGTGGCGCTCTATCGCATCTTTCCAGCTTGAACTCGAACCCACGCCCTGAAGCACTAACCGACTCCGAAGCCGACCTACCATGTCCATGTTCAAGTAGGTCGAGACGGAAGCAGAAAGTGACTGGGCATGCGGATCACCGTCACTCAGTTTTTTCGCGTAGTGGCTAGAGCCCAACAATCCCATTTCTTCCCCGGACCATAAGGCAAAAGTAACGCTTCGACGCATCTGCTGTTTCGTGAGAGCCTGTTCACCTGCCAGTGTCCTGGCTATTTCGAGTACCGCTGCAACCCCCGATGCGTTATCGTCTGCGCCGAAATGTACCAATCCCTTTTCATCGTTACGTGCGAGCGACCCGTTCCCGAGCCCGTCTCCAAGGTGGTCAATATGAGCACCAACGAGGATAGTGCCTTTGTTTGCCGAACGCCCCTTAGCTTCAAGGACAGCCAACACGTTCCTTCCGGTCCGGCGTTGTTGAATGATATCCGTCGAGACAATCAACTGAACTCCGGGTAACTCGAATCCATTCGGGCTCTTCCCCACATCCAAATCGTCCTGCAGACTCTTCAGGGAATTACTGGCGTTTAACATCCATTTCTCCGCTACCGAGTTAGTGACCGACAATACACCGATACTTGTCCCGCTCAGTGAAGCATCCGGAGCGAGCCTTACCAATTCATCTT
>CAZSWX010000089.1:0-7522 GCA_964610865.1 uncultured Enterobacteriaceae bacterium | reverse complement strand
GCTTGAGAGTTTGACCCATCCTGGCAAATCCCCTATACCCTTACTCGACGGCATGAAGCGGTCGTACGTGCTAGCAGACCTCAACCGTGCCGATCATGCTATATTATAGATATGGAATTCCCAAGGATTAAGCGTTTACCTCCTTACTTGTTTGCCACGCTAGACAAGATGAAGATGGAGGCGCGCCGCGCCGGTGAGGACATCATAGACTTTGGCATGGGGAATCCGGACCATCCGTCACCGAAACACGTGGTGGATAAATTATTGGAAGCAGCGGGAAAGCCACAAAATCATCGCTACTCGACCTCCAAGGGGCTATACAAATTGCGACTCGCAATGAGCAATTGGTATAGAGATCGATTCGATGTCGAGATCGATCCTGAGTCTGAGTCGATTGTTACTATTGGTTCGAAAGAGGGCCTGTCCCACCTTGCGCTATCGATTCTTGGTCCTGGTGATGTCGGTATATGCCCCAGCCCCACCTACCCGATTCACCAATATTCAATAGTTATGGCCAACGCTGATCTGAGAGTGTTCCCTTTGCGCCCCGGTGAAGATTTTTTTGCCGCATTGAAAGAGACAGTCCAGCAGTGTTGGCCACGTCCTAAGATGCTGCTCCTGTCATTCCCTCACAACCCAACGACGGCAGTTGTAGATCTCGACTTTTTCGCTGGCGTTGTAGAATTTGCAAAAGAGCATAAGATTTTTGTTATTCATGATTTCGCTTACGCAGACCTTTATTTTGACGAATACGTTCCGCCAAGTTTTTTACAGGTACCTGGTGCAAAGGACATAGGCGTCGAATTTTTTACGCTGTCCAAATCCTATGATATGCCGGGTTGGCGAGTCGGCTTCGCGAACGGGAATGCAGAGGCCATCATGGCATTAGGGCGTCTCAAAAGCTACTTCGATTATGGGATCTTCCAACCTATTCAAATTGCCGCAATACATGCGTTGAACGGGCCGCAAGAATGTGTAGATGAGATGCGGAAAAGATATCGTCGTCGCCGGGATGTATTAATTGATGGGTTGGGGCGTGCCGGTTGGTACATTCCGAAGCCAACTGCGACCATGTTTGTGTGGGCAAAGGTGCCCGAACCGTACCGATCGAAGGGGTCAATGAGCTTTGCCGAATTTCTTCTTTCCAAGGCGAAGGTCGCTGTCTCACCCGGGATAGGCTTTGGTCCATATGGAGATGAATATGTCCGGTTCGCTCTAATTGAAAACGAACATCGTACGCGACAGGCTGTTAGAGGGATACGCAAGGCGCTTTCAGGTACTCTTGCTCGGCCTGAGATAGAAGAAAGGGCTCTTCGTATTGTGTGATTGGTCGAAGCGATTGACCGTGCGAACACTATACGAGTCACTGTAGCGTTTTTGAATTTCTGAACGAAAGGGTATTTCGACCCGAGTACGCGCGCCCACCGGAAGTTCATTGGGCTACCTTTTGCTAGAGGTCCGCTGAGCAGAAAAATGGTACACTTTCAGTAATATGGGTCACTAGGCCATGACGTAAAGATGCAAGAGCGTGTTATCAACATAGGTCTCGCCGGATTTGGTACTGTGGGCAGAGGCGTTGTGGAGTTGTTAAGTCGGCACCGTGACGCGTTCAAGAAAAAAATTGGCGCCGCGCTCAATTTGGTACACGTAGCCAGTCGCAGTATTCATACAGTCACGGAAAGATTGCCGCCAGACATTCGCGTTTCGTCGGATCCATTACAACTTGCTGGTGACGACGATATCGACTTAGTCGTGGAATTAATTGGCGGAACAGAAACGGCAAAGTCCTTAGTTTTGGAGGCATTTTCTAAAGGCAAAGCAGTAGTGACGGCAAATAAGGCCCTCCTTGCACTTCATGGGGATGAGATTTTTGCGATGTCCGAAAAGGAGCGGGCCCCGCTCGGCTTTGAGGCTAGTGTAGCCGGGGGCATCCCAATCGTTAGAACACTACGCGAGGGCTTTGGAGCTGACGTAAACAAAGCCCTTTTCGGAATCGTTAACGGTACTTGTAACTATGTGCTTTCGACGATGAGTGAGGAGGACGCAGGTTTTGATACTGTTCTAAGACGAGCCCAGGAGCTAGGATACGCCGAGGCTGATCCTAGCATGGACGTTGATGGACTTGATGCCGCCCAAAAACTTACGCTACTCGCAATGCTAGCTTTTGGCGTGCGAGTACGGGTCGAATCTGTCTACACGGAAGGAATTCGGGGACTCAACAATATTGACATTGCACTCGCTAGGGAGTTCGGTTACGTCATCAAGCTGCTCGCTATAGCGAAAGAGGAATTGGGTGTGCTCGAAGCCCGGGTCCACCCCACGATGATACCGCAGGGAAGTATTTTGGCCGGCGTTAGTGGACCCTACAATGCGGTTCTTACTCAGGGAGAAGCTTTAGGCGCCTCGTTACAATTCGGTCAGGGGGCCGGCGCTTTGCCAACTGCAGCGGCCGTGTTATCGGACGTTATCGAAATTGCACGCTCGTCAATAACTAATCGCAGCTACCAACGGCCTCTTGGCTACGCCTGGGCCGAGCTCCGAGACGCGCCTTTACGGCCGATGGATCAATTGGTCGGGGAGTATTACTTGAGGTTCATGGCCATTGATCGTCCCGGAGTACTGACGAAAATCAGTGGCATTCTAGGCGACCAGAACATTAGCATCGCGTCTGTGATCCAGAGGGGCAGGGGCGGCGGCGACAAAGCGGTCCCACTTGTAATGAGGACCCATGCCGCTTCCGAGAGTAACTTAAAGGCCGCCGTGAGGTTGGTTAACCAGTTGCCTATTGTGAACGGCAAGTGCATGTGTATACGTATTGAAGACCGATTGGGTTAGTGAATGGTAGGCTGAATCAGGGCAAAGATATGAAGGGGAAAAAGGGGGGATCTTTACAGTCGGCGGTCGGGAGAGCGGTAGTGAAAAGTAGCGGTGATTTCCACGCGTGGTTTCGCTGTGCTTCCGGCTGTCCCGGTGCTTATCCTCTCACTGAGGTTCTTTATAATTGCCCCGAGTGTGGTGGACTTTTGGACGTAACGCATGACATGTCTGCACTCAAAGCCCGTGGTGCCGAAAAGTGGCGAAACCTGTTCGACCAACGATACAGACGCACCGAGTTCCCCTACGGTAGCGGAGTCTGGGGCAAGAAAGAAATCGTTTGTCCGGAAATAGATAATAAAAATATAGTATCGACGTACGAAGGCGGCACCAATTTGTTTTGGGCACAGCGATTAGGGCACGATATCGGGCTCAAAGAGCTATGGGTGAAGCAGTGCGGAAACTCGCATACTGGCTCTTTTAAAGATCTGGGGATGACTGTACTCGTTTCGATGGTAAAGCAAATGATAGCCAGCGGTATATCGATTCCCGCAGTCGCTTGCGCTTCCACTGGTGATACTTCCGCCGCGCTGGCCGCGTATTGCGCTGTTGCTGGTATACCAGCGGTCGTTATTTTGCCACGGAATCGCGTTTCTGCTGCACAGCTTCTGCAACCTATGGCCAACGGCGCGCTGACCTTATCACTCGATACCGATTTCGATGGGTGTATGCGTATCGTCAGGGAGCTCTGTGAGAAAGAGAATATATATCTGGCAAATTCCCTCAACAGTTTGCGGTTAGAAGGACAAAAGACAATTTCTATAGAAATAGCTCAACAGTTTGATTGGGAAGTACCTGATGTAGTTGTTGTTCCTGGTGGAAACTTGGGCAATGTTACTGCGGTTGGCCGGGGTTTTCTGCTGATGAAGGAGCTGGGATTGACGAGCCGATTGCCTCGGCTGGTTTGTGGACAGGCCGAGCGAGCGAACCCACTATACAAGAGTTACCAGCAGGGATTCCGGAAGTATAGGCCTGTCAAGGCGAAAAAGACATTGGCTTCCGCTATTCAGATCGGAGATCCGGTGAGTGTTTATAAAGCCATTCGTATCTTGTCTGAGTTCGACAGTATTGTTGAGCAGGCTACCGAAGAAGAACTCGCGGAAGCTTCAGCGTTGGGTGATCTGAATGGCTTGTTTAACTGTCCACATACCGGGGTGGCACTCGCAGTAACAAAGAAGTTGGTGCGGGAAGGAGCGATACGGCATGACGAACGGACGGTGGTTATCTCGACCGCACATGGACTAAAGTTCACCGATTTTAAGCGCCGGTACCACGAGGAAAGGCTCCGTGGGGTTCGGTCGCTATCAGCAAATGTACCCGTGGCCGTAGCGGCGGATTATGAAAGCACCCGGACGGCGATCTTTAATAACTTAGAGAAAACCAGTTTAGGGGCGCCCATTGAATGATCGTGAAGCGCTGAAGTTTAGAGGCAAGTTCTATGAAGTATGTTGTTCTCCAAGGTGACGGTATGGCCGATTGGCCTATTGAGGAACTCGACGGGAAGACACCTCTCCAGTACGCGCATACTCCGCATATGGACCATATGGCTTCGGAAGGCGTGTTTGGCCTAACTCAGACAATACCGTACGGGTACCCTCCCGGGAGCGATGTTGGGACTATGAGTCTGCTCGGTTACGACCCACAAAAATACCATACGGGTCGATCGCCCATTGAGGCGGCAAGTATGGGGGTTGAACTTGCGAGCGAAGACATTGCGTTTCGTTGCAACCTGGTGACGTATGGGAATCAGAGCAACGGTGGGAGAACTATGGCTGATTTCTCGGCGGGCCATATCTCTAACGAAGATGCTGATAGTCTGATTCAAGCCTTACAAGGAGAGCTTACCTCGGACGAATTTTCCTTTCACTCGGGCGTCAGTTACCGACACTTGTTAGTATGGCACGATGGTCGGGAAGACATGAAAACCACACCACCCCATGATATTACCGATCGGCTGCTAAATGGGAATCTGCCTGATGGCGAAGGTTCGGAAGTGTTGCGCAGTCTCATGACCCGGTCCGAAGAAGTGTTTGCCGAACATCCAGTCAATGTGAAGCGACGTGCTGCCGGGGTTGACCCTGTGTCCTCTATTTGGTTGTGGGGTCAGGGGAGACGCCCTAAGGTACCTACTATAGCCGATAGATTTGGTTTAACGGGAGCGGTCATTTCGGCGGTCGATCTGGTGCGAGGCATTGGAGTATTAGCGGGACTAGAAGTTATAAACGTACCGGGTGCGACGGGATTCCTGGACACCAATTATTTGGGTAAGGCTGAATATGGCCTTGCAGCGCTGAGGGAAAAGGATTTTCTATTTCTTCACGTTGAAGCGCCAGATGAAGCCGGCCATATGGGTTCGGCGGAAAAGAAGGTAAGAGCGCTGGAAGATTTTGACGAAAAGGTTGTAGGCACTATTCTTCGCGGTTTGGATACGCACGATGAATGGACGGTATTATTGATGCCAGACCATGCGACGCCGGTAGCTATAAAAACGCACTCTTCGGATCCAGTACCGTTTGTTGAGATATCTTCAGATACTGGCTCAGATTCTGCACGGGGCTTGGGCTACAACGAAATTTCGGCAAGAGAAACTAATATTTTAGTACCGCACGCGTGGGAATTGTTAGAGCATGTAATCGGCGGTAACGTCGGATCGCTGATGTAGGGGTGTGTTCGGAACATTGGCCGACATAAGAGTGGAGTATGGATCGTAACCTTGCTCTTGAATTTGTTCGGATGACCGAGGCGGCCGCGCTCGCAGCTGCCTCTCACATGGGGCGCGGCGATGAGGCGGCGGCGGATTCGGCTGCTGTTTTAGCGATGCACCGACTTTTCCCGGATATTGAGTTTAATGGCCACCTAGTCCTGGGTGAGGGGATGGAAGATAGCGTTCCGATGCTTTACGTAGATGAATCTTTGGGAACGGGCAAAGGAGACGCTTTAGAGGTGGTGGTTGATGGGTTAGAGGGCGCCACAACGTGTGCACTGGGTGCGCCCAATGCGATCTCGGCGATCGCGGTTGCTGAACAGGGAGGATTCTTGCGTTGTCCGGCAGATATTTATATGGAGAAGATCGCTGTAGGCGCCTGGGGTCGAGGTAGTATTGATCTAGACAGACCTATGAAAGACAATTTATTGGCGCTTGCCGCCGTTAAAGGAGTCAAGCCGCAGAATCTGCGAGTCGTGATGCTGGATCGGCCTCGGCACGCGAATCTTCTCCGTGAATTAAGGGAAATCGATGTCCAGGTAAAACTGATCAGCGATGGAGACCTGTCGGCAGCACTAGCGACAACCCGAAAGGAGTCAGGAATAGACCTCCTGATAGGAACGGGCCGTGCGGCGCAAGGAATACTTGCCGCCGCCGCGCTGCGTTGCTTGGGTGGCGAAATTCAGGCCCGGTTTCAACCTGCAAACCCTGAGGAAGCAGAGCAATTACGCGTAAATGGGGTTGCAGACACGAGCAAAAAATATACTGGGGAGGAATTGGCCAAAGGTAGCGTAGTTTTTGCAGCAACAGCGGTAACTACGGGAGATTATCTACCGGGCGTGCGGTTTTTTTCCGGAGGTGCCGAGTCGCACTCTGTTGTGATGCGGTCGAAGAGCAAAACCATCCGTTTCTTGAACACTTTGCACCGTTTTGAAGGGCAACCGGAGTATTAATATGTTGTACGAAAATATTCTATTTGGAGAGGAAGACGCGATTGCGACGATCAGTGTAAATAGACCGAAGAGTCTAAATGCGCTAAATCCAGCTACTTTGCGCGAGATTGCAGAATGCCTAGGTTCCCTCCATAGCAAACCTAAAGTTAAGTGCCTCGTATTTACAGGGGTAGGTGATAAAGCATTTGTAGCAGGGGCTGACATTTCCGAAATGGCGTCCATGACTCCAATTGAAGGAAAGGCGTTCGCCGCCTTAGGCCTAAGTGTAGCGCGGGCACTGGAGGAATTACCCATTCCCGTAATCGCTGCCGTGAATGGCTACGCGTTGGGAGGAGGCATCGAACTTGCACTTGCTTGTGACATGATAATTGCGTCCGAGAAAGCTAGGTTCGGACAGCCTGAGATCAATCTCGGTGTCATACCGGGATTTGGAGGGACGCAGCGATTGACGCGGAGAATTGGGCTGCCTCTTGCGAGAGAGCTAATTTACACCGGTGAAATGATTGATGCGGAGAAGGCTGAACGCTATGGTCTGGTTAACCGTGTAGTGGCACACGATGATTGTCTCAAGGAAGCCAAGGCCCTCGCGTCGATATTGACTGCAAAACCGGCCATAGCGATTCAACAGGCCAAATCGGCCATTAACGCTGGGATTGATATGGATATTGTCAACGCCTGCCGTTTTGAGATGGAATCCTTTGCGCTTACGTTTGCAACCGAAGACAAAGCAGAAGGGATGGCTGCCTTCGTGGAAAAGCGAGCTCCTAAATTCAGTGGCAAGTAAAGCGTGGGTTTTGTTAATCATTCGCCTATTCTGGACCTGCGCTGGCGCTACGTGATATGTAGCGATTGAGCCGGATGCCCGAAAAATTGTATTTTGCATAGGCATTTGCGAATACCTACGAACGATCCAACATAATCGCCTTTGGGAGGATTAATGAGCAAGCAAGATTGGTTAGAACAAAAATACCCTCACGAACAAGAACGCCGC
>CAZSWX010000088.1:0-7539 GCA_964610865.1 uncultured Enterobacteriaceae bacterium | reverse complement strand
TCGTCAAGAAATCAGGATCTTTTGCACTCAACATTCTAGGGAAAGGGCAACAGGGACCGGCTTTCGCATTCTTCAAGCCAGTCGAGAAAGATGGCAACACGATCAACGGAGAGGCCTACACTGCTGGAACTACCGGCTCACCCGTCCTTGAAAGCGTCCCTGCTTATGTCGAATGTACCCTTGAGCAAACTGTCGAGAATGGAGACCACTCGATTTTCATTGGCAAAGTTGTGAATGCTGTCGTTCAAAAAGCTCCGGAAGGGCGCGCAGACGACGCCACACTCATCATGGCGGATCTCGGCGAAAAGGTATTCTACGGGGGGTAGCAGTGCTTCGCGAGGAGGCACCAAAATTGGGGCCTTCTGAAATGCCCTTTCCACGACCGAAAATACGAGAGCGCATTTAATCAATTTGCCAAGTTTGTAGCTCATCGACACCGTATCTATTAGGAGGGAAAGCATGGCCGATTTCGTAAAAGTAGCGTCTACCCAGGAAATTCCTGAGGGCGAAGGCCGGTGTTTTGAGGTCAACGACCAGCAGGTAGCAGTCTTCAATGTCGATGGAAACTTCCACGCTATGGACAATGTCTGTCCGCACCAAGGCGGTCCTCTCGGTGAGGGGGAGCTCGATGGCAATCTCGTTACGTGCCCTTGGCATGCCTGGGATTTCGACGTTACCACAGGCGAAAACAGCGAAGATCCAGACGAAAAACAAACGATATTCGAGGTCAAGGTAGAAGGCGCAGATATTCTTGTTGCAGTTTAGGAGAATTTTGATTGTCCTATGGGGGTCTTCGACACCATGCAGCAGGAGGGCCATGAAGACTTGGTCTTTTGTACGGACCAAGAAGCAGGCCTTCGCGCCCTAATTTGCATTCACGATACGACACTGGGGCCGGCGCTCGGCGGGATCCGTCTACGGGGGTACGAAAATGAATCCCTTGCAGTGACTGATGCGCTTCGTCTTTCTCAAGCGATGACCTACAAGGCCTCCTTAGCGGGGCTAGCCTACGGAGGTGGAAAGGCGGTCGTCCTATCCACCTCTAAAGAGCTCAACAGAGAGGTTCTATTCCGTGCGTTAGGGAGGAGTATTCACTCCTTACGGGGTCGTTATATTCCCACGGAAGATATGGGAACAACAACTGCGGACATCGAGCACGTTCTTGCTGAGACCTGTTATGGCGTTGGTCGTTCGCAAGCATTTGGCGGTGGTGGCGACCCCTCGCCTATGACGGCTTGGGGCGTGTTCTGCGGATTACGTGCGTGCCTGCAACAAGCAGGCACGCACACCGAATTCGAAAGCATGAGGGTCGCGATTCCTGGTCTGGGAAAGGTCGGGTATGCACTCGCTCGTTATCTCAATGAGGCCGGCGCAAAACTTTTAGTGGCAGACATTGACCAAACCCGCACGAGGGCCGCCGTCGAGGAGTTCGGCGCGGAGGTAATGAGTCCGGAACAGATTCTCGAAGCACCGTGCGACATACTAGCACCCTGCGCTGCCGGCGCAATCTTAAACCCGGACTCCATTTCGAAGTTAAGGTGCCGGATCGTAGGAGGGGGGGCTAACAACCAATTGCAATCAGAAGGTGATGGCGACCTACTCCTTGAAAAAGGAATCATTTATGCTCCAGACTTCGCAATTAACGCCGGTGGCCTCATCAATGTTGCTGATGAACTCGGTCCTGGGGGCTACCGTCGCGAGCGGGCAAAGACAAAAACGGAAGAGATCTACTCCACCGTAAAAAGAATCCTAGCCGATGCAGCAAAACGAAACGTCTCACCGCATCGTGTGGCTGTCGACGAAGCTAGAAAAAGAATCGCTTCCATGCGCCAGCTACGTAGAAATATGAATGTGACCGGTTGACCCTCTGATCTTTCCTGAACAGTCACTCTTTGCTAGCCTGTTACGATGAAAAGCACCCTCTCCGAATGGCTTAAAGCCCAAGGGACTAGGATGGTTAGCGACCGTGGGCTTGAGCTACCTGCGGTTTTTACGGATCCGATAGAGGAGTATGGGAGGATCCACGAATCCACCGGAATAATGGATCTATCCTTCCGCACACAGTTGAGGCTTACCGGGGAGGATAGGCTCGACTTCCTCCAAGGCATGCTTTCGAACGACGTCAAAGCACTTAATTCCGGTGATGGCTGTCATGCCGCACTGCTAAACGACCAAGGCCGGATTGTAGCCGACCTTCGCGTGTGTGTCGAAGAGTCGGCCGTTTACCTTGATGTGGACCGGCGTATCAAAGACAAAACAATAGCGGCCCTAGAGCGGTTTCTTATCGCAGATGATGTCGAAATAACGGACCTCACCAACGAACAAGTGACGATCGCCATTCAAGGTCCCATGGCAGCACGCACACTCGGCAACTTGGGTATCTCTGCTTTACCTGAAGCAGACCTGCAGCATATTAAGTCTGCGGTGCAAGGCATGCCCGCTCGCCTGCTGCGGGCCGATCACACTGGTCACAACGGTTACGAATTACAAGCAGCCGTCAGCGACATTGTCCCAATTTGGAAACTACTGCGGGAACAATCTCAGGTGACTCCAGTTGGTCTGACTGCTCTTAACATGCTTAGGATCGAAGCCGGAATCCCTTGGTACGGTATCGATATGGACGAGAATCGTATTGTACTTGAGGTCGGCCTGCCGCATTGCATCAGTTACGCAAAAGGCTGCTACCTGGGTCAGGAAGTAGTGGAAAGGGCATCCGCGCGTGGGCGCGTCAATCGCACACTGGCCGGTCTATTGTTAGACGGGTCCGGATATCAAGACTTACCTAAACAAGGAGAGAAACTATTCCGCGACGATAAGGAGGTTGGCTGGCTCACGAGCGTAACAACATCACCCTCGCTCGGCCAGCCCATTGCACTTGGCTACGTTCGCCGCGAACACTCCCAGCCAGGGACACAGCTCCGCATTGACAGTGCCGGAGAAGGCATGATAGCGCAGGTGACCGGGTTACCGTTTTTGCGGTAGATTTTAGCTCTGGGAGAGCTGCGACAAGAGGAGGGACCGATGGCACAGCTAGGTAAGAGATATATGTGTGAAGAATGCGGAACAGAAGTTCTCTGCAACAAACCCGGCGACGGAGCGCTGAATTGTTGTGATAAAGAAATGCCACTCAAGGAAGCGAAACCATTGCCTTCGTCGGATTAGTGCTAACTTTTTAGATATCATCTCGCAATTTTTGGAGATTAAGGGCGGCCACCTGGCCGCCCTTAATTTTTCTCCATGACGAACCGCTCTACAACTGCCGACCTACTCCTTTACGGAGGACGAGTCCTCACTTTCGACGGGAGACGTTCCTGCCCTGAAGCCATAGCCCTATCGGCCGGCCGAATCCTTGCAGTCGGTACCGAGCAAGAGGTTCGCCCGTATGTCGGTAAAGATACGGTGTTCGTTCCGTGTCATGGGAACACGGTCCTTCCCGGATTCGTCGACCCCCATTTGCATCTCTACGCTAGCGCTAGCCGTCGGTGTGGTGCCGACTTGAGTACAACGTCTTCAATCTGCAAAATTCAGGATACACTCCGAGCTGAGCAAAGTCGTGTATCAGCAGGTTATTGGCTGAAGGGCTATGGTTACGACGAATTCTTTCTCATGGAAAACCGGCACCCGACCCGGAACGATCTGGACCAAGTGTCCGATCGGATACCCATAATTCTGCGCCACAGAACCGGCCATGCGGCCGTCCTAAATAGCCCTGGCCTGCGTTTAGCCGGCATTGGCAAAAATTCGACTCCGCTAGCTTCTGGAACAGTGGAACGAGATATCAGCGGAAATGCAACAGGGGTACTCTACGAGGCCGAAAAATTTCTCCACGACATCGTCCCCGCCTCCTCCGAAGATTCATTCCATACTGCACTAAAAAAGGTGAGCGACGATTTGGTACGCCTCGGCGTTTGTTCCTTCCACGACGCTACCGCCTCAAACACCCCCGAGCACGTTCAACAATTCGCCGCGCTACGGTCTAGTGGAATCCTCAAACCTCATCCTACTGTAATGGTAGGGTTCGATAGCTTCTCGAACACGTCGGAAACCGACTGGAAACAACTGGTCCAAGATGCCCCCAAATGTCTCAGTCGACACGGGAGCATAAAAATATTACTGCATGAGAGCGGAGGCGACTTGGTCCCGAGCCCGGAAGACCTCGCTGAGATGGTTTGGCAAATCCACAAGGTAGGGTTTCAAGCAGCTATTCACGCCGTCGAGGAGGCGCCCGTGTGCGTAGCCCTCGCCGCAATCCAGAATGCTCAAAACCGAACCTATCGCGCCGATCATAGACATCGAATTGAGCACGCCACGCTCTGTCCTCCCTCTCTACTGCAGTCTTTCGTCGAATCCGGTACGGCAGTCGTTGTACAACCCGCCTTTCTATATGCCTATGGAGAAAAATACCTGACGGAAGTCGAGCCAGATGTACACGGTTGGTTGTACAGGACTCTCAGTTTTCAAAAAAAGGGCGTGGCAGTAATAGGTAGTTCCGACTATCCTGTCGGACCCTCAAATCCGTTTTTGGGTATACAAGCGGCAGCTACGCGCAAGTGCGGGAATGGCTCGACTCTCAATAGCCCCGAGAGGATGTCTTTAACGGAATCGATCAAATTGTTTACCTGTGCTGGTGCTTGGGTAGGTTTTGACGAACAGTCATTGGGTAAAATCATACCCGGCTACCGGGCGGACATAATTATCGCAGACGGCGACATTTTTGACCGGCCGGTCGAGAGTCTCGGTGCTACACCTATACTCACGACAATTATTGACGGGCAGATCGTTTACAGTGCATAAGGGTTCTATGTCTGCTCCCTCCGTCGCCTATGAAAAAGACGAGTCAATCGCGGTCGTGAGTCTCAATCGTCCTGAAACGTTGAATGCTTACAATGTGGAGATGCGCGACGACTTGTACGAAATACTACGGGCGGTCAAAGAGGACCCCGACATACGAGCTGTAATCTTGCGTGGAGAAGGCAGGGCCTTTTCCACGGGTGGAGACGTCTCAGAATTCGGTTCCGCCCCGTCCCCTACGCGGGCAAGAGAAATTCGATGGCAAAGAGACAACTGGAATTTCTTGGCGAATTTGCCACAACCGACTATAGCTGCCGTTCACGGTTACACGGCTGGCGGAGGCATGGAGATAGCGTTGTTGTGTGACCTCTGCATAGCCGCCGATGATGCGATTTTTTTCCTTCCCGAAACGGGGCTCGGCATGATTCCCGGAGTAGGCGGAACACAGACCGCACCTCGGGCAATCGGCTTAGGACGTGCCTTGGACATGGTACTAACCGGAAAACGCCTAAACGCGGAGCAAGCTCGTACCATAGGGCTTGCCGTTCGTATAGTGGATCGCAGCACCCTCTTGACGGAAGCTAAATCTCTAGCATACACACTTTCCCGTTATGACCCGACAATCGTTGCCCTGGCGAAACGAGCAGTTCGGCGAGGGGCCGATCTAAGTTTGTCCGACGGTTTACGGTTAGAACAAAATTTATTTGCAGCACTCTAAGGAGCAACGATGAATACCTCCCAATTCATAGGCATACCCGGCATGACTTTTCCCGATCAGGAAATCTTAGCTTTTGATGGTGCCCAATTTACCTATGGCCAGCTACTCGACCGCGTTAAACGCCTCGCGAGTAGCCTACGCAATCAAGGCATCGGTCCAGGTGACCGCCTCGCAATTTTACAAACAAACTGTCACCAATACATCGAAGCGTATTATGCAACTGCTACCCTAGGTGCGACTTTCGTGCCCCTCAATTATCGGGCAAAACCTCCTGAGCTCGAATACATGATCACAGCAGCTGAAACGAAAATACTTTTAGTGGGAGATCGGTACATCGACTTGGTAAACGAATTAAAACCCAATCTCCACTGCGTAAAAGATTACGTGTCAATGGAAACGTCCCGGGACGACATGTTACACTACGACGCCTTAATAGAGTCCGGTTCTCCTGAGATCGAAGAGGCAGAAGTCGACGAGGGTGACCTTTCGATCCTGATGTACACCAGTGGAACAACGTCCCTCCCGAAAGGCGTAATGTTGACATACGGGGGATTCACTAACTACGTGATCGGGACAGTCGAAATGGCAGACGGAACGCCCAGAGGCACCTCATTACTATGCGCTCCTTTGTACCATATTGCCGGCACTATGAACATTATGACGGCCCTCTGGAATGGTAGGAAGATCGCCATTTTACGACAATTCGACACCAAAGAATGGCTGCGGGCCGTTGAGACAGAAAAGGTAACTCATGCATTTGTTGTCCCGACAATGCTTAAGCAACTTATTGATCACCCCGATTTCGGTGGTTATGACCTGTCTAGCCTACTGAACGTTTCGTATGGTGGCGCACCTATGGCATTTCCCGTGATTCGCAAAGCGATTGACATGTTCCCCGACTCCACCGGCTTTGTAAACGCCTTCGGACAAACGGAAACTAACTCCACACTGACTGTACTGGGTCCCGACGACCACAAATTGAACGGCACACCTGAAGAAGTCGAAAAGAACCTCAAGAGACTCACGTCCGTCGGCAAGCCACTTCCTGACGTCGAGGTTCAGGTCCTAGATGAAGAAAACGCCGAACTACCCCCAAACGAGATCGGCGAAGTCGTGATCCGTACCCCGCGCGTCATGAAGGGCTACGCCAATCAAGAGAGCGCTACCGCCGCACTCCTCGACGAAAACGGTTGGCTCCACACTCGTGACATGGGTTATATCGACGAGGACGGGTACGTGTATCTCGTCGGCAGAAAGGACGATATCATAATTCGCGGTGGCGAAAATATCGCCCCTGCTGAAATTGAGGCTGTCCTACACGCGCACCCGGCAGTAGACGAAGCAGCCATCATAGGCGCGCCAGACGATGACTTTGGCCAGAAGATCGTCGCGTTCGTTGCGATCAAAAAGGGCCAAACGGCAAACTCAGAGGATATAAGGAGTTTTTGCAAGGAACGCCTGTCCAGCTTCAAGAAGCCGGAGGAAATTCATTTTCTTGAGGAGTTACCGAAGAACCCGCTCGGCAAGGTACTGAAAAAAGAACTGAAAGCACGATACGAATAAATTCTCTGCAATAACAGAAAGAACTTCAATATCGGTAGATTGCACGACGTGTCAAAATTCGCATACGAAAGGCGTGGTAAGGTCAGCTGGCTCCGACTTCCTGGAGACAACGGATGTCATAGCCTCACGCCTGCGGTCGATCGCGAGTTAGAGAGCGCCTGCGAACGCGTAGAAGAAGACGAGGACTGTGTCGTCACTGTGCTAACTGGTACCGGCAACATCTTCTGTAATGGTCTCCTACCCGAGGTGGTCACGCCGGAACAAATCAGGGAGAAATATGGCCGGGTCCGAGGTGTGGAAGCCATCGCACAACTGACCAAACCTACCGTCGCCGCATTAAATGGGGACGCATGCGGTATAGGGCTAGAAATCGCCCTAGCGTGCGACATCCGCGTCACAACGAAAACGGCCCGCTTTTCTTTGCCTCAGGTAAGTAACAACGTAATTCCGTTCGGCGGGGCTACGCA
>CAZSWX010000087.1:0-7557 GCA_964610865.1 uncultured Enterobacteriaceae bacterium | reverse complement strand
CTAGCCCGACCCTGACTAAGAAGCAGGGTGAAGAGCTATTGCGGCGTGATCTCGCTGTGACTGAGAAGACCGTCCACGTATTCGTGGGTCCGAAGCTAACGCCGAACGAATCCAGCGCGTGTGTCAGTCTCGTATTTAACATTGGATCTAGGAACTTTCGCGCCAGCCAAATTCGTCAGCGGCTCTTACGTGAGGACCACGAAGGAGCTGCAGACATCTGGTGGCAGTGGCTTCGGGAACGCCCAGAGCGCGGCGCAAACGATCCTTTGCTCAATGTCTGCTTTCGGGTGGGTGTTGCAAAACTAGAAAATTCGTACTTTTGATGTGAGGGTTGTCGTTATCGAATTACGTTGGCCCACCTATTGAACTTCGTTAGGGCGGGTCTGAGCCCAGAAGGTCATGCGTTGCTCAAGGACGGCAAATATGGCGTACAACAGCACACCCATGACCGCTAGGATGATCAGACCAGCGAAGACCAGGGGCACGTCGAAGTTAGAACTAGCGACCATCATCATAGAGCCGATGCCTGTGTTAGCTGCAATGGTCTCGGAGACCACGGTACCGACAAACGCGAGGGAAATCGAAATTTTTAGAGAAGCAAAGAAATAGGGAAGCGAACTCGGCAAACCGACGTGCACCAGCGTGTCCCACTTGCTGGCGCCGAGTGCTCGTAGAATGTCCTCAAGTTCGGCCTGGGTGGTGGCTAGCCCTGTTGCCACGTTGGCGGTCACGGGAAACAGGCTGATGACCATCGACGTGATGACCGCTGGGATCGTTCCGATACCGAACCAGATAACCAAAATGGGCACGATCGCCACTTTAGGGATGCTGTTGAAACCGACGAGCAACGGGTAGACGGCCACGTAGACGAGCCTCCAGGAACCTACGGCTATCCCAATGGCGACACCGACGACGACACCCAGGAAGAAACCAAGAAGGGTGGTGTAAAGCGTCTGAAAGGTGTGGCCCCAAAGGTCGGGAGCGCGGGTCAAAAGGATGTAAAAAAATTGGCTTGGACGCGGCAGCACGTACTCAACCACATCAAAGACTATGCAGCCCAATTCCCAAATTACGAACAAGCCTAGGGTGAAGACATAGGGTGAAGCGCGGAGTAGGTTGCGTTCAGAGAACAATCCGCCATTGAGCCCGATTTCGTCTGTTTGCTCCGTTGGCTTTGTCTCGGTTTGATGTTCGGTACTCATGAACTGCCCTCAATCGCTGTTTTGTCTCGGCCAAGCTGAATGTATTTGCGCAAATCCTGAGCCAAATCAACAAACGCATCATCGAACGTGATATCAAGATGGCGTGGCCGGTCGAAATCGATATCACGCTCATAAAGGATGCTGCCGGGACGGGCACTCATAACGTATACCTTCTCCGATAAATAGACCGCCTCTCGTAGATCGTGAGTGATCATGATGATGGTCGGCTTCTTCTCCAACCACAGATCCTGAAGCACGCCCCACAGCTCCTCGCGAGTGAAGGCATCCAACGAAGCAAAGGGCTCGTCCAGTAGCAGGAGGCGTGGATCATGGACGAGTGCTCGGCACAAGGACGCTCGTTGGCGCATGCCGCCTGATAGCTGCCAGGGGTAAGTATGTTCGAAATCGTCTAATCCAACAACCTTCAAGAGGGCCTGCGCCCTCTCCCGGTATTCTTCCTTGCGCTGGCGAAAATCGTTACGGTGTGGGCGCACGATTTTCAGGGGTAACAACACATTGTCGATAGTGTTTAGCCACGGCAGCATCACTGGGTTCTGAAAAGCAATCCCAACTATGCTGAGGGGGCCTGTCACTGGCTGTTGGTCGACGACCATCCGTCCTCGCGTCACCGGGATTAGACCCGAGACCAATTTGACAATTGTAGATTTACCGCAGCCGCTGGGACCGACGATGGAAATAAACTCCCCTTCGCTAATTTGGAGAGTAGTGCCGTCGAGGGCAAGGGTACTTCCCTTGCCCTCGCCGTATCTTAGACTGACGTCATCGATTTCAATCAGATGACCGTTCGTTGGTGCCTTCGCATCCATATCGGCCAGCCCTAACCCGCTAATTTGCCATGCGCTTGGCTTTAGCTGGTAGGAACGAGCGATCAAAGATCTCGCTCGCGTCCGGCTTACGCTTCAGGCCGAAGGTCTCGGCGACAATGTCAATGGAGCGCTTCAGGCGAACGTCATCCACATCACCCGTGCCGATCTTTTTCATTTCAGGAGACATGATAAGCTGAGCGATGGTCTCGTTCAGACGCGCCATTTCGATCTCGGGCTTTAAGAGACGCTCTCGCTTCATCGCCGCCTCGACGCCCTCGTCCCTGTGGTTGAGGACGTAGAAGAAGGCCTTGTTAAGAGCCCTCACGAATCCTTTGATGGCATTTGGATGCTTTTTAATCATGTCGCCGGAAAAGATAACGGCGTTGGAATAGAGGTCCATACCATGATCGCTATAGAACATGAAATTTGCCTTTTTAGGATCGAACTTCATGTTCTTGAGGCCGAACTTGACGGTAACGTAGTAGCCGGCGACTGCGTCCACATCGCCACGCACCAGCATTTGCTGGCGCAGGCTGGATTTCATGTGTTGCCACTTGATTTTGCTATCGTCGATGCCTGCAGCCGAGACGAAACCCGGAAACAGCTTAAATGCCGCGTCGTTGGCCGATGCGCCGAGTATCTTGCCCTCTAGGTCTTTCGGTGTCCGGATACCTTTGTCTTTCAACGATACAATGACGAAGGGCGGTACGTTGTAAATCATATAGACGGCCTTCATGCCATTATCGCCGTGCTCTGACTTAAATCTTGTGATTGCATTGATATCGCCAAAACCGGCGTCATAAGCACCTCCGGCGACCCGCGTCACCGCTGCCGCTGAACCGGAGCCCTGGTCAAGTTGGACATCCAACCCTTCCTCCTTGAACCAGCCCTTATCCTTGGCAATGAAAAACCAGGCTTGCGGACCCTGCCACTTCCAATTGAGGATAAATTTGATCTTGACCGGGTCAGCCGCTAAAGCGGTGGTTACTTGAGTCGTGGATACCACGGCTGCGACCGCCGCTAGGCTGAACATTAGGCGTAAAAACTTAAAACGCATCTTTCTGGTCCTTCCCTTGTAAAATGATTGCGAATGATTTCTTCTTTTCATTATCCGGCGCTTGCTGTGCGCTGGTTTTTCGTGTCCGCCGATTGGGCCCGTAAGGCCTCAAGAATATCGGCGGAAGTCGTAGTGAACCCGTATAGCTGTTTCATCAAGTACAAAACTGCATCGGTACAAAATGTGGGCGAGGACGTGGCGCACGCGTCCTCGACCAAAACACAGTCGTAACCCAAGAAGCTTGCATCCATGAGCGTCGCCAGTACGCAGCGATCCGTGTTAATGCCCATGAAGAGCAGTGTACTGATGGCACGGTTGCGTAAAACACTGTCAAGCTCGTTGTCAGCAAAACCGCTGAATCGGGACTTGAGGATGAGGATGTCACCAGGATCAACGGACAAATCATCTATGACGGCGGCACCCCAACTGTCTCGTTCGAGGATCGGGGTGCGACCTTCGGGTGTGGTATCACCGTAGCCAAAGCCGTCGCCGGCCGGATTGCCGGCGTGAAACACAGAGGGCGGTAGGTTGGCAAGATCTGCCCGGTTCCCCCAGTTCACCCACAAAATTGTGGCCCCGGCGTCCCTCAGGTTAGGAAGAAGTGCGTTAAGCACAGGGACTGGCCGCCGCATAGGCTCGATGTCGGCACCCTTGGCATCAAACCAGCCGCCGGCAGTACAGAAATCGTTCTGCATGTCGACGATGATGACAGCAGTACGGTTAAGATCGACAATAATGTTCTGGGATTGGGCGGAAATAGCGCAGCGGCGAGGCGGAAGCGCCGGACGGACGAGATCCACAAAATCCGCTTTCACCTCCCACGAGTTCACCGTGCTGGGACCCAGACGCATTGTCTACTTTCCCTTTTTTCACATCGTTCACGCGGTGTTTCGTTGCAAGCAATCGCATTAACCGTGTTTCGTTGCAAGCAATTGCATTAACCAATCCTGCAAACTACAACTTTTAAGTCTAATGTCCAAAATTTGTTTAAGTCAACGTAATATCGATTTTTTTTCGGAACGTTGCATATATTTATTTTATTCGACAAATATTTATTTTATACGACAATTAAAATTATATGATATTATGAGACTTCGTTTGTCTGTGTGGTCGTATTGCGGCCCTAGGAAATGGGCACCGCGTCAATTAGTGGGGGTCATGCTGTGGGGAAAAAAGTCGGGAACACCCTTGCCGAAAACGTCTATAAACAATTACGTGCAGACATATTAAGTACTAGACACGGACCGGGGGCTAGCCTTCGACTGAGCAAATTGAAATCGCAATATGGAGTTGGTGTGACACCGCTACGCGAGGCGTTGGCGGGTCTAGCCGCGCGAGGACTGGCTGAATCGGAGGGTCAAAGAGGATCGCGTGTGGCATCCGCTTCGGTCATCGAAATATTCGATATAGCGTCGGTCCGTCGCGATATTGAGGGAATGGCGCTTTGCCGATCGATCAAAAATGGGGATGACTAATGGGAATCGAATTTAGTCGCGGCTCGTCATCGTCTAATCTTGCTTGAACGAAACAATAGCAACGAAATTATGAGCAGGGAAACGTGGGAAATCCGGCACCGAGAATTTCACGAGAGCCTTATTGGAGGCTGCAATTCTCCTTGGCTAATGCATCTCAACGGCATTCTGTACGACCAGTTCGACCGATATCGGAATTTAACGAACGAGTACCGCCTATCGGACAAACCAGTTTCATTGGAACACCAGGAGATCATGGAAGCGGCGCTAGCTCGGAACGCAAAACGCGCCGTTGAGCTTCTGCACAAACATATAGATCAAGCACTCAATATCATTGTCTCCGACTTGAGCGAAAGAGAGAACAGGTAAGGGTGCCGCCAACAAAACCACCTGAATGCCACTTTCGAATCATCCTTGTGTTCTGCGGTTCCTTTGTCGGACGCGTTAAAAGGCAATGGGAAGTGTGACTGGCCTCTGAAAACCGAGAATGCAAAGCGCGTATGGCTAAGGTTCAGAAGTCTTCATCTCTCTTCCATGAGGCATCGGCATCCCCAAAAAATTCGCAGAGGCTTGAGCTCTGAATCAACTTGAACTATCCAACAAGCCTCTGGGTTTGCTTGATGTCGATGGCTACCTCCAACCGTTCGTGAGCTTCGTCGACGAATTGATTGGAGGAAGTTACCTCCCCTCTTCGCTCTGCGCTAGTATGTTCACGAATGCCGGACCCTGCGCCCTCATAGACGGGCTCGCTCATATGACGCATATCACTGAAGCGAAATAGTAATAAGGAATGAGTCCGTTAAACTCGTGAGAACGTTTTCACCAGCTTGACCGCATTGCTGCACACAGCCTGAAACGCGTGCTTACTGGTTCGATCGTCACGCGTTTAGTCAATTAGTGCCACCATTTGACCTAGACCACCCCGGCGGATCGGCAAGAAATTCGCGTACCTGTAAAATTTCTGCCGCGGAAAACGACGCGGTTTTCTCGGCCACATCCAAAGTTACCTGCCAATCAGTCAGGGCGCACGAACTCAGCTTTGCGCTATCGAGATTGCCATCCGTGCTGGGATAAACTCCGTAGGAAAAAACCACGGCCGACCAACTCACTGAATGCGTCTCGGCCCTCAACGCTTCGGCAAAGTTCACTTTGCTCATCCCGTCAGTCATCAGATCCTCAACTATGACAACTCTGCTGCCCGAAGGAATATCGCCTTCGATCAGTTTTTTCTGCCCAAAACCCTTCGGTTTTTTCCGGACGTAGATCATCGGCTTGTAAAAATACTCCGCCATCCAGGCTGCATAGGGAATACCCGCCGTCTCACCACCAGCTAGCGCGTCGACCGCCGCGATATCGATATTCGCTTCCATCAACTCAGCAAATAAATGAATTATCTCTCGCCGCTGACGAGTCATGGACAAAATTTTCCTGCAATTAACATAGACTGGGCTAGCCCAACCTGATGTAAATATGAAAGGTTCAGACGGTCGGCATTGGATGGCACCAATTTCAAACAATAGTTCGGAGGCGCGTGAACATCTTGCGGATAGAATTTGAGCCATATGCTTTTTGCTCGTTTAACTGGTCGACCTCAATCGGGCAACTCTAATTAAAACTAACCAATAAATTAGTTTAAAGCGAGTCTTTGAGGATCACCGGATAGCGGGATTTACCCATCTCGTACAATCCTTTATCCCCCACGAATTCCCCGGCATTGCGGCAGTGCTGCTTCTCGATAAATTGAGTGGCTCTGCATCCAGCCATGCGTTAAGAGTTGTCACCATACCCACCAGCACGTCCCAGCCCGAGCTGTGGCCTATCCGTGACAGGCTCGCCAGAGTTTCCCGCTGGCCAGAAAGAGTGCCGCAAACAAGTGCGGCTAGCGCTTCGTGAACCGCTTCCGCCGCCATGCCAAGCGCCGCCATTTCCAGATGCGCAGCGCTCAAGGGCCCGGTTCTTTCATCCAAATGCTGATCGAGCATATGCCTCATTTGCACTATTCCCTGCTTGTTACCCAGCATATTCAGAACGACCAGGACACCAGCAATAAGGTCGTCGCCCGACGGGGTCAATCCCGGTCCAAGGCCCAGCAGATATTCAACGCCAGCGAGCCCACCTTCTGCTACCGCGCCTTCACCGCGCATGATTTTCTTGAGCCATTGTTGAAGCCGGGCGTAGGGTATAGCTGCCAGATCAAGCTCCGGCTCAATAACCCTCCTTAAAGCACCAGGAAGGAGCCGCACCAGTCCTTCTTGCGGCTCCAGTTCGCGGAGCAGGCAATCGAGATTCGCTAAACCTACGCTCAGTGTCTGTCTTGTCCAGCCCTCCGGCGGTGGGGGTGGCTGCCAGCACAATGCATACGAGGTATCAAGGCACAACAAATGGCCAACGCGGATCACACCATCATAAATGTATACCGGGTCGCCACGGTGCAGGCCGCTAGCCTGCCAGTCCATTTTCTCAGTAGCAGACGACGCAGCATTAAGCGGCCCCATTCCCATAGCAGATGTGCCGATACAGACAAAATTTTGCCCGAACCGGACATAAAAGCTGCTCTTGAACAATGCCGCAAGAACTCCCTCACCGCGCCGTTTTATGCATTCATAAGAAATTGGACCCGCCTTTTCCACCGAGAAGTAGCGGGTGCGGAACCCGTTAGGCATTGTCTGCCGTGATATGTGTCCCAGTTGTACCGCGCAAGGCCTTCATGGCCAATTTCAAATCGCAGATGATCGCTTTCTTGCCGCCACCCTCAAGAAAACGGATTGCCGCATTAATTTTCGGGCCCATGCTCCCCGGGGGGAAATGCCCCTCGAGATTGAGCTTATGAATGTCTGACAAGCTTACCCGATCCAGCTCTTTTTGTTGCGGTGTACCGAAATTGATCGCCACCTTCGGTACCGCCGTCAGGATCATCATCACGTCGATGCCGAGCACGTTAGCCATCAGGGCGGACGTCAAGTCTTTGTCAATGACGGCTAGAACACCATGACGCGTAC
>CAZSWX010000086.1:0-7569 GCA_964610865.1 uncultured Enterobacteriaceae bacterium | reverse complement strand
ATCTGCATCGCTCTATCCACCACTCTGGTCGCCATTTCCGTAGCAAATACTTTCATCATAGACGCCTCCTGTCTCACGTCTGTTTGCTGGTCAAACGTCCATGCCCCATGATGAACCATCAATCGAGAAGCATGAATATCAATCGCCGAATCGGCAATAAACCATTGGATGGATTGGCGGTCAGCCAATTTCTGGCCGAAGGTCACCCGCTGCTTTGCATAATCAATCATCATATCGAGGCATCGCTGCGCCATCCCGACGCACCAACTGCCCATCTCCAAGCGCCTAACCGTAAGCCGTAACTGCATCGGTCCAAATCCATCCCCGACCTCGCCTAAGACTTGGGCATCAGGCACGCTCAAATCCTCGAAGACAAGCTCCCACGGCGCATGACCCCCTATTACGGGTATTTGACGCTGTAATACCAATCCTGGAGTGTCTTTATCCACTAAAAATGCCGTTATACCGCCTTTAGCTTTTTTTTCCTTGTCAGTTACCGCCATGACGATTATAAAATCTGCAACGTCGGCCCGGGAAATCCAGATTTTTCGCCCATTGAGCACCCACTGGTCACCTTGTTTGACGGCGGTAGTTCGCATTCCTGCCGGGTCTGACCCGGCCCCCGGTTCCGAAATCGCAATAGCCGAGCGAGCCCGTCCCTCGGCGTAAGGAATAAGGTATTTCTCTCTTTGTTCCGAGGTGCAAGTTTTTATCAACATATGAAGATTCGGGGCATCGGGAGGAAAGGTAAAGGGCGTAATACTCTTATAGAGCTCCTCGGTCGCTAAACATTTAGGCAAGGTGGCCAAGTCCAGTCCCCCAAATTCCTCGGGAACGTCCAACCCCCACAAACCCGCGTCCCGTGCGATGCTGAGGAGTCGTTCTTCGGACTCCCGAGGAAGAAGGTCCTCTCCCGTTAATCCTTGGGTATCTCTTTCTAGTACTGTTGCCTCTAGCGGCAGGAGTTCCTGCCTAACAAAGCGGCGGACGGTCTCACGCAGCATGCGATATTCTTCGGGTAAATCGAAATCCATACTTGTCCCTTAATTCTGAGGGTGTTCGCACTGGCTGCGCCCCCTCTGCATACGAAGCCCTCGGATTAGTATCGCTTTTACCAGAGCACCCACATGTTCACGGCGTAATCAGATCGTGTCTGAGCCCAAACTCCCACAGGCTTCATTTTGCTTTGGCACTGGTGCTAATGCGCCACTGCCTATCCATTCACCTAGGTCCTGCAAGGCACGCTGCCCCAGCGCCTGCTTCTTTTCACGTCCACGCAAACGTCCTTTCAATTCCGGAAACAACCCGTAATTAACGTTCATCGGTTGGAATTTCTTTCGCGTTGGATCAGTAACGTAGCCAATCATTGAGCCCATCGCAGTCGTGGCCGGCGGCATAATCGATGGCTCTCCTGAAAACGCCCGGCCCGCATTTCGCCCCGCAAGCCAGCCGGCTGCGGCTGATTCCAAATAACCTTCCACCCCTATTATTTGTCCGGCAAAGAATAGATCGGCTTGCCGTCGGAAACGTAATGTCTCATCGAGTAATCGTGGCGAATCAATAAACGTGTTCCGGTGTAGACTTCCGAGCCTCACAAACTCAGCTTTTCTGAGGCCTGGTATGGTGCGAAAGATTCGTCTCTGCTCCGCATAAGTCATTTTTGTTTGAAATCCAACTAAGCCCCACAATTTCCCCTGCTTATCATCTTGTCGCAATTGAACAACCGCGTAGGGTCGACCACCGGTCCTAGGGTCTGTGAGTCCCACCGGCTTCATTGGTCCGAAAGCAAGCGTGTCTTTGCCACGGCGTGCCATTTCCTCAATAGGCAAACAACCTTCGAAATAACTAGCTTTTTCGAAATCTTTTAACGGTACCTTGTCGGCGGCAAGGATTTCGCTGACCAGAGCATAGTATTCTTCCTCCGACAACGGACAGTTCAGGTAATCATCAGTTCCGTAATTATAACGCGAGGCGCGAAACACCAAATCAAAATCAATTGTGTCTACGTCTACAACGGGTGAAATTGAATCATAGAAATACAAATGCTCGCGCCCAAACTACGACCGCAGCTGGGGCGTCAGTTTCGGCGACGTCAGAGGGCCGGTGGCAATAATAGTAAGGCCTGGTGGAACATTCTCAACCTCTTCCCGGTGCACCTCAATGAGAGGGTGCCTAATTAGAGCTTCTGTGACATATTGCGCAAACTCTTTCCTATCAACGGCCAACGCCTGCCCGGCGGGGACCCGTGCGTGGTCCGCCGCTTCCATCACGAGGGAACTCAGGCGGCGCATTTCCTCTTTTAGCAGCCCAATAGCTGTTTGGAGGGCCGCACTCCGGAAGGAATTCGAACACACTAACTCGGCAAACTGTTCCGTGTGATGCGCGGCTGTTGGACAGCCCGGACGCATTTCGTAGAAACGTACCGGCACACCGTATTGGCCAAGCTGCCAAGCCGCCTCACTGCCTGCTAGACCGCCACCCACAACATTCACACATCGCATAGCGGTTCTATACCCAACAGATTCTTACTTTGGAAGTGGCCAATTTACCCGGCCAGTGGACAAAACCCTTCTTCACTGTAAAAAGTGACGCCATTTCCGGGGGATCAAATAGAAAGAATTGCCGGAGATCCTTCTTCAGATTTCAATGCGGTATGAGAGTCCGCAAGGTTTTCGTAATTACACCCCTCGGCTATGCATCGCCGTCTGATACGACCGTCTTTCGCCTCCTGCTCTATGAGGTATGGCGCCCGACAGTCCGGACACGATTCGCGTACAGGCTTAGGACTTAACAACCCGTCTTCTGAGCCGTCATCGAGATCAACACTTCGCTGGTAATCACATTCTTCATTAATGCACCGCCACGTCGTTCCGGCGCGTTTGGTTGTTTTCTCAACCAAAAATGGCGCCTGACAGTCCGGACAGGGCTGAGGTATAGGCTTGTCCCAGAGTGGATTTTCACACTTTGGGTACCGGTCGCAACTGTAAAAGACTTTACCTCGTCTGCTAAACTTCTGGACAAATTCTCCCTCGTCGCATTTGTGGCATTTAACGCCCACCGGTTGCGGTGGTGGCTGACCAATTTTTTTGATGCTCTTACACTCCGGATACCCAGAACAACCCAAGAACTTTCCGTAACGCCCGTGTTTTATCTGCATTGGACGGCCGCACTTTTCGCATTCTTCATCTGTAAGAAGATCTGTTTTCTTCTCTACAACAATCTCGCCCGCGTCGTCACGACTAAAGTTTCGAGTACACTTACACTCCGGATAGTTTGCACATGCGAGGAAGTCGCCATTCCTCCCCCACCGGATAGTCATCTTTCCATCTTCGCATTCTTCGCACGCAATGTCCGTCGGTTCGCCCGCACCCTTCACATCGCGCATTTCTTTCTCCGCTTTGGCCAGATCCGAGGCAAAGGGAGTATAAAATCGCTCGATTGCGCTTCGCCAGTCTTCCCGCCCGTCTTCAATTTGATCTAGGACCGATTCCATACCCGCCGTAAATTCGGCATTCAACAAATTCGGAAACGACTCAACAAGTAAGTCGGTAATCAACATACCCAAATCTGTGGGGCGTAACCTGCGCTGCTCGTCCTCACTGACGTAGTCCTTCTTCAAGATAGTTGCCATAATAGATGCATACGTGGACGGGCGGCCTATACTTTTGTCCTCCAATTCCTTAATCAACGTAGCCTGCGTATACCGTGGTGGCGGCTGAGTAAAATGTTGCTCTGGCACTAATTCGTGCAACGCCAGCTTGTCACCAACCAAAAGATCCGGGAGCCGTTTGTCTTTGTCGTCGTCGTCCGTGTTCTCGTCTTTTCCTTCCGTGTATACCTTTAGGAACCCATCGAACCGGAGTACTTGTCCGCTCGCTCGAAACACACACTCACTAGCCTCGATGTCAACGGTCGTATGATCGAACCGTGCAGGCGCCATTTGGCTGGCCATAAACCGGTTCCATATCAGCGTATACAGTTTCAGTTCGTCCGCTTTGAGGTACGAGGCCACCCTGTCAGGAGCGTTTTCAAGAGACGTAGGGCGTATCGCCTCGTGCGCCTCCTGTGCGGACTTGCCAGACCGGAAATTGGGGGGTCGCGACGGAATATACTCTTTGCCGAAATGTTCCTCGATATATCCCTGCGCAGAACTCATCATCTCCGGGGATATCCGTGGTGAATCGGTACGCATATACGTAATCAAACCCACCGAACCCTGGTCTCCCAGTTCGACTCCGGCATAGAGTCGTTGCGCGATGCCCATCGTACGGGACGGCGAATAGCGCAACTTGCGGGAAGCCTCCTGTTGTAGCCGCGACGTGATGAACGGGGGCGTAGGCTTTCGTTGCCGTTCTTTCTTCTCCACATTGCTGACGGTCCATTCTGCGCCGTTCAGCCCGTCCACGATTTTTGCCGCCTCGCTCTCATTGCCAATTTTGAATTTCTTCTTATCGGGGTGCTCTACTTTGTCATTGCCAACCTTGAACAGCTTTGCCTCAAACTGGGGGGAAGAGCCGGATTCCAGAACAGCCGCGATCGACCAATATTCAACCGGTTGGAACGCACGGATGGCGCGCTCGCGCTCCGCGATTATTCGCACAGCAACTGATTGTACTCTGCCTGCTGACAGGCCCCTCCGGACCTTGTCCCACAGTAACGGACTAATCTGGTAGCCTACCAACCTGTCCAGAACGCGGCGTGCCTGTTGCGCCTCATAGCGCTCACGATTCAACTCCAAAGGATTTTTAATAGCAGCTTGTACCGCCGTCTTTGTAATTTCATTCAAGAGAATTCGTTGTGCGTTTTTCCCGGCTGTACCTAATTTCTCCGCGATGTGCCATGCGATCGCCTCACCCTCACGGTCCGGATCCGATGCCAGAAACACTTTCTCTTTTCCCTTCGCGGCCTTCTTCAGATCACTAACTATTTTCCCTTTTCCCTTGATCACTTGGTATTCCGGATCAAACCCGTTTTCGATGTCGATGCCAAGTTTGCTTTTCGGCAGGTCCATGATGTGTCCGACCGACGCTTTGACCTGATAACCTCGGCCGAGATACTTCCCAATGGTTTTAGCCTTCGCCGGAGATTCGACGATAACAAGGTTCTTCGCCATATCCACAAAACCCTCTCGCTTACTCCACCTGGCCAGCCTCCGCCTGTCTCACCCTGCAGCCGGCCACGTCTCCACACACTGTAATACGGCCCTAATTTCGGGTCGCCCTTCTACAGCAAATCCACCAAACACATTACTTATGGCATTCCTATGTTACAGAATAACCAATTTGTCAAATCCCCCTGTGCGTTCCCCCACTACTAACCACTTACCCAACACCGGCTCCAGAGACATTCATTTGGCCGGAGCTTCTACAGTTGCAATCGGCGGAACGACTTAAATCCCCCGCACTGGTTTAAACTTTCCAACTTTAATTTCCATCGGATTTGAGCACAGCTCCAATTTTCGCACCCTGCTCCTTACTACACAATAGTCCGAAAACCACCAGCCATAATTTAGTGCGCTCGTGCCAACCTTGATTATTGTACCTTCACAGATCGGTCCAACAGGGACACCCTTCAAATACGAGCTTACCATTGCTTGCGAGGATAAGGAGCAGAAATACTGACCGTGCTATACTGTGGCTGGGGACGCACAGGGCCCTTGCCTCCCCAGAATGGCTTTTGTTACAAATCACCCACTTCACAGGCAGCACGCACCTTGCGTTCTACACAGGAGTAAAGTCACTAGGATGCCCACACTACTAGAAACCTTGGAAGAGGAAACGAGCAAAGCCATCGAGACCGTATGCGGCCATGTCGCGCCCGGAATCGTTAAACCAGCAGGCGAAAAGAAATTCGGAGATTATCAGGCAAACGGTATAATGGCCGTGGCAAAATCTCGGAAACAAAATCCGCGGGAGCTCGCGGAGGCTGTCGCCACCGTCCTAGTAAGCGATGGCCGTGTTCCAGCAACTTGTGAAATTGCGGGACCTGGGTTCATCAATTTTCACCTCGATCGCAAATGGTTAGAGAAAACCCTTCTCGAAACCTCCAAACACGAGCATCTCAACGTCGAAAAAGCCCGAACCCCAGAAACGGTAGTAGTTGATTTCAGTGCGCCGAACGTCGCGAAATCCATGCATGTTGGGCATATTCGTTCGACCATTCTCGGAGACGCCCTTTCACGGGTCTTACGTTTTTTAGGTCACAGGGTCATCACGGATAATCACCTGGGCGATTGGGGGACACAATTCGGGATGTTGATTGTCGGTTATCGTTCTGTGTTAGATAAAAAGGCATACGAAAAAGACGGGCTGGCCGAGATAGAGCGCCTCTATAAGGAGGTGCAGGCGAAAATCAAGACCGATCAGCGTTTAGCAGACAGGGCAAGAAAGGAATTGGTCCGACTCCAAACCGGAGACAAAGAAAACCTGAGGCTGTGGAACGAGTTCATGGATGTGTCAAGAGACGCGTTCGAACGGATCTACGACCGCCTAAACGTAGAGTTCGATCATTGGCTCGGAGAGAGTTTTTACAATCCGCTGCTAAAAGGAGTTGTAACAGAACTACAAGAAAAGAACTTGGCTATTCCAAGCGAAGGGGCAATCTGCATTTTTTACCAAGACGATCCCGAACTCGAAAAAACGCCCTTTCTTATTCAAAAACAGGACGGTGCATTTCTCTATGCGACTACTGATTTAGCGACCATTAAATACCGGGCAGAAACGTTTCACCCTGATCGGATCGTCTATGTCACAGACTCCCGCCAAAAACTTCATTTTAGACAGTTGTTTGCCGCAGCCAAACGTTGGGGCCACAAGATGGTTCTCGATCATGTTTGGTTTGGGACGATTCTAGGAGATAACGGGAAACCTATTAAAACACGCGAAGGCGAGCCGATAAAACTGTCGGAACTCTTGGACGAAGCTGAACAAAGGGCACTGACGGTTGTGCAATCCAAGAACCCAAGCCTAACCGCCGCCGAACAAATTTCTGTCGCACGCGTCGTCGGAATCGGAGCCGTCAAATATGCTGATTTAATGCAAAATAGGACGGCCGATTACCGTTTTAGTTGGGACAAATTGCTAGCGCTAGACGGCAATACCGCACCCTACCTCCAGTACGCCTACGCTAGAATACGCTCAATCTTTCGGAGGGGAGGTCTCCTTGGCTGGCGTCCCAACCAAGAAATGCAAGTCCTTCTTCAAGAACCTGAAGAGCAAGATCTGGCAAAGCAGATGTTGCGGTTTAATGACGTTCTGTTAGATGTCCAACGCTCCAACAAGCCAAACCTCTTAGCCAATTTTCTCTTCGAATTGGCAACGCAGTTTAATCTTTTTTACCAAGCACATTCAGTCTTAAAGGCGCCCGAAGAGTCACTAGAGACGAGGCTCTTGTTGTGTGATTTAACGGCGCGGCACCTACGGAAAGGTCTAGAACTCCTCGGTATAAAGACGCCAGAGGCTATGTAGAATTCGCGAGCATGGGAGAGAAAACAATGGCAGCAACGTTTCAGACGGGCGGACCCGTCTCAATTACATACGAACTCGAAGGTACCGGCCCTCTCATCGTGTT
>CAZSWX010000085.1:2367-7592 GCA_964610865.1 uncultured Enterobacteriaceae bacterium | reverse complement strand
TTTCATTCGCTTCGGGTCCGGTTGGGTGTGACCTAATATTGGATGTGGTCTGTAAGGCGCCTCCATTTCTGCTATGTCGTTGCTGGTGAGTTCTATACCGACCGTTTCAAATATTTCTGTGAGATGGCGCGCTTTAGTTGCGCCGATGATGGGAGCTACGATCCCGGGAGATTGAAGTACCCAGGCGCAGGCAATCTGGGTTGGCGTTTTTTCGTGGCGCTCGGCCACTTTGTTTACAGCGACCGCAACTTCTTCGTCACTGTCGTTAAAATACATCCGTCGTGTCATGGCATCCGTTTGGGCACGCTTTGTCGGGCCCTCTCCCTCGGTTTTGGTTCGTTGTCCGGCAAAGTACCCTCGCGCCAATGGGCTCCAGGGGATGAGAGCGACTCCCTCATCTATACAGAGTGGATTCATCTCTCGCTCTTCCTCTCGATAAATTAAATTGTAGTGATTTTGCATTGAGACAAAACGGTGAAGGCCATTTTCTTTTGCCACGTGCAGGGCCTGGGAAAACTGCCAGGCTGCCATACTACTCGCGCCTAAGTATCTGACCTTTCCGTCGCGGACCAGAAAATCTAATGCACTGAGTGTTTCCTCGATAGGCGTCGAAAAATCCCAACGATGTATTTGGTACAGATCTATATAGTCCATGCGCAGACGTCGGAGTGAATTCTCGCAGGCCTCAATAATATGCTTTCGACTCAGGCCCCGGCGATTGGGCCCTTCGCCCATTGGCCCGTGTACCTTCGTTGCCAGGACAATGTCGTCTCTTGAGGCCATTTCGCCAAGGCATTGTCCTGTGATTTCCTCACTTGTACCGGTAGAGTAAACGTCCGCCGTGTCGAAGAAGTTGATGCCTGCCTCGAGGGCCAGTGCGAAATGCTCTTTCGCTTCTTTGAGGCCTACGGTCCACTCCCTCCATTTTCCGTTCCCGTAACTCATACACCCCATGCACAGACGAGAAACTGTTGTTCCGGTATTGCCAAGTTTTTGGTACTGCATATGACCTCCGCACGATAGTGATTGTTTCACCGTTATCCACCCTGTGTCTCGTGTCAAGTGATTTGGAAGACGGCCAGGTGAGGCCGAATCGTGCATGTGGTCCTCGCGATGTCTTACGTTACAGTGCGGCGTCTCCGACTGGATCCAATAAAGGCGTGAGGACTCGAAGCTGAAATAGGTGTCGGAGCGGGAGGAGTGCAGCCTAATAATTCCATCAGACAGAATGGTCTAGATTTTTAACGGTCCTGAGTACAATGGTGCAGCCTGGTCAGGGATAGCTGTACCCGGATTATGGCTCTACAATACATACCAGGTGAATGAGAATTCTCGTATGGAAGGGAGTGGCTGCGAATGAAGATCACCGAACACACTGCGGAGACCGATAGACACAAGACATTCTACCTTGCCTCGGGACCAGAGAAAGGGCCGCTAATAATTTTTCTCCATGGGTGGCCGGAACTTTCCATTAGTTGGCGGCACCAGTTGCCAGTCTTTGGCGGATTAGGGTTCCGCGCTATTGCTCCGGACATGCGAGGTTATGGCCGCTCTGGCGTATACCGCCGCCACCAAGACTATAGGCAAGAGGCAATAGTCGCGGATATGATTGATCTGCTAGATTCATTGGGACGAAAGAAAGCCGTATGGGTAGGGCATGATTGGGGCAGTCCCGTAGCCTGGAATATTGCTAGCCACCATCCGGATCGTTCCTACGCGGTAGCGAGTCTGTGCGTTCCGTATTACACGCTTGAAAGAGGGCTTGACCAAATGCTTTCGCTCGTGGATCGAGATTTGTATCCGGTTGGCGAATACCCGGCGGGCCAATGGGATTACATGCTTCACTACGAAGAGAGTTTCGCTGAGGCAATTGCCCCTATGGACCGGGACCCCTATAGATTTGTGAAGCTGCTTTTCCGCAAAGGAAACGCCAGCTACGAGGGAACTCCGGCACTTACGGCTACGGCACGGCGGGATGGGGGGATGCTCGGCATGAAAGAAATACCGGATCTGCCAAGAGATTCGGATGTTGTGACGGAGGAAGATCTCTTGCTGTACTCCTCGGCGCTTCAAAGGAACGGGTTTTTTGGGCCTTCGTCCTGGTATATGAACCATGGCGCAAACGCGGTATACGCTGGGAAGGCTGAGAACAGTGGCTACCTGGACATGCCGGCTCTTTTTGTGACGGCGAAGTATGATTTTGTATGTGAGTGCGTGCACTCAAACCTCGCCAGTCCCATGCGTAGGTACTGCCGACGCTTGTCTGAGAAAACTGTGGACGCCGGCCACTGGGTAGCGCAGGAGAAGCCCTATGCCGTGAATGCTAGCCTCGTTGAGTGGGTCGTCACGACGATGCCTGGTGTATGGGAGTCGGCCCGGTAAAACGGGGCGAAGGGACCCCTCGCTAGGTTATGTCTCTTGTGTCTCAAAGACATCATTCGCAATGCCTGCAGCGGTCATAGCGGTCGGCCAACCAGAATAGAACGCGAGATGCGTAATCATTTCTCCTAACTCTTCCTGCGTAACCCCGTTGTCCAGTGCCCTTTGCAAATGGACTCGGAGTTGCTCTGGCCGATACAATGACATCAGCGACGCGACAGTAATCAAGCTGCGGTCTCGCTTTGACAAAGCTGGCCGTTCCCAGACATCGCCGAACAAAACATCCTGGGTGAGTTCAATTAATTTTGGTGCGACCTTACCCGCTTTTTCGCGCATGGTCAGGTTGTTACTTCTTGTCATAGGTTTCTCCTTTGATGGGGCCGTGTGGCACACTGGTAACACTTCAGTATAATCGAAACCAGATAGATGTCTTACAGGGGCTGGCCGTCAGTGAATTTCACTCGTAAGCTGCGACTGTGAAAAGGTGCAGCGCCTTGTGGCATTTGATCAATGAAATGTATACGGAGGCCTCCGATGTCGAATAAACAAATAATTGTTCAGGAAATACCAGATGGCCCACTTCAGGCTCGGCATTTTGTATTGAAGGATGGTGCCATGCCGCAGCCCGAGCCTGGTGAAGTATTAACGAGAACTATTCTGTTGTCTTTGGATCCCGCTAACAGGGCGTGGATGCAGGGAGCAACGTATCGTGCTCCGGTCCGAAAAGGTGATGTCATGGCCGGGTTTACACTCGCAGAAGTAGTTGAGTCGCGGGATCCGCGTGTTCAGACGGGCGCTATTGTAGAGTGTGAGAATGGGTGGCAGGAATTTGCATGTCACTCATCAGATGCGCTCGTCCCTATTGAGCCGCGCGGTCCACTGTCCCATCAGATGTCCGTTTTTGGACTGACCGGCCTGACGGCCTATTTCGGTCTATTTGATGTTGGGCGCCCGCGTTCGGGCGAGACAGTTGTTGTCTCCGCAGCAGCTGGAGCAACCGGAAACGTCGCCGGTCAGTTAGCGCGGATTGCCGGTTGCAGAGTTGTGGGCACCGCTGGCACAGACGAGAAATGTGCCTGGCTAACTGACGAACTGGGATTCGATGCTGCCATCAATTACAAAACCGAGAAAGTTGGCCGCTCGATCAAGGATAGCTGTCCGGATGGCATAGATATTTATTTTGACAATACCGGGGGGGATATACTGGAAGCTGCTCTTTTTCGTATGAATCGGGGCGGTCGGGTCGTGTGTTGTGGTGTTGTCTCTCAATACGATACGAATTAAACGTCCCCCGGGCCTCGCGGTGTGCCCAGGTTAAACGTAACGAAGCGCCTGCGAATGGAGGGATTCATCGTGATGGATTTTCTCGACCGACGCGATGTGGCAACCAAGGCTCTCCAAAGTTGGGTCGACAGCGGCCAAGTAGTAGTCCGCGAAGAAATCTTAGAAGGGTTGGAACGCGCACCTGCGGGACTAGTAGGTTTGTTGCGTGGCGATAATATAGGGAAACGGATAATCCGCGTAGCGAATGTCTCCTAAAACACTTTTCGTAGGGAAATGTGCTAAGGCGCGCACGTGGCAGGACGTGTCGCTAAGCCACGTGCGCGCTTCTTTTTATTTGGAATTTAGGCAACCTCAAATAGGCCGGCGGCGCCCATTCCTCCACCCACACACATCGTGACAACGACGTTTTTCACGCCACGACGTTTTCCTTCTATTAGTGCGTGTCCAACCATACGCGAGCCACTCATTCCGTAAGGGTGCCCAATCGAAATAGCGCCACCGTTGACGTTCAAGGTTTCGTCGGGGATGCCCAGCTTGTCTCGGCAGTAAATGACCTGACACGCGAACGCTTCGTTTAGTTCCCAAAGGTCAATGTCGTCCATCGTGAGTTGGTTGCGCTCCAGCAACTTGGGAACGGCAAAAACCGGCCCAATTCCCATTTCGTCCGGTTCACAGCCTGCCACTGCCATGCCCCGATAGATTCCTAGGGGGTCAAGGCCGCGTTGTTCCGCTCTCTTACGCTCCATTAAGACACATGCGGAGACTCCGTCCGACAGCTGACTAGCGTTTCCGGCCGTTATGTAACCGCCTTCACCCATTACTGGCCGCAGGGCCGCTAATCCCGAGGCATTAGTGCCCGGTCGGTTACACTCATCGCGATCGAGCGTTAGCTCTTGCCGGGTCTGTTCTCCACTTTCTTTGTCTGTGAACAGTTTAGTAACTGTTGTCTGAAGGATCTCTTGATTAAAGTACCCCGCCTCTTGGGCTGCGGCAGTCCTTTGTTGGCTTCGAAGTGAATATGTGTCCTGTACCTCTCGTGAGATATTGTACCTTTTCGACACCACCTCGGCCGTGTCAATCATTGCCATGTAGAGGTCGGGCGCATGGGTTAGTGCAGATTGGTCTTCGTTTCGGTACTCGTTCTGGAAGTCGTTCTGTACCAGACTGATGGATTCCAACCCGCCCGCGATGACAGTATCCATGCCGTCGGCGACGATCTGTTTTGCTCCCATCGAGATGCTCATGAGCCCGGAAGAGCACTGCCTATCTATAGTTTGGCCAGAAACTGTCACCGGTAACCCTGCAGCCATCCCGCACTGGCGAGCGACATTATATCCTTGTGTACCTTCTTGGAGGGCCGCCCCCATAATGAGATCGTCTATTTCTTCGTTTTCCACCTTTGCCCGGTTGATTACCTCTTGTATTACCGGCGCCGCCATTGTCGGTGTGGTCGTGTCGTTAAAAGCTCCACGATATGCCTTGCCTATAGGAGTTCGGGCTGTCGATACGATAACTGCTTCTCTCATGACCTCTCCTTTACATCTTATGGGTGTTCCCAATTA
>CAZSWX010000085.1:0-2267 GCA_964610865.1 uncultured Enterobacteriaceae bacterium | reverse complement strand
TCGCCGTATCACGCCGGCCCCCCCAGGATATTTGCCGGCTCCGCCGGAACCATGTCTGATGGCAAAACTCTCGACACGGACAGGGAATCTCCATTCGAGAACTTCAGGATCGGTCATGCGGGTGTTAGTCATGTGGCTATGAACGGCATCGCAGCCCGGATGATTTGGCCCAGCGCCGGTGCCCCCGCAAATAGTCTCATAATTTTGATACTTGTCCGTGCCGTAGACGAAGTTGTTGACGGTCCCCTGGGACGAGGCTAGAACGCCGAGTGCCCCGTAAAGTGCGTCCGTAACTCCTTGAGATACCTCGGTGTTGCCTGCTATTACCGCGGCGGGGTATTCCGGGCTAATGATTGATCGGGGCGGTATGTGGATATGGAGAGGTTTCAGACATCCTTCATTTAAGGGAATGTTGTCATCGACCAACGTTCTGAATACGTACAAGACTGCAGCCTTACATACGGCGCTTGGCGCGTTGTAGTTGCCTTTGTGCTGATCGGAAGTTCCCGAGAAGTCTATTGATGCACTCCGGGACGCGCGATCCACTCGGATGGCCACGCAGATTCGACAACCATTATCCATATGATACGTGAAGGTGCCGTCTTGTAGCACGTCGAGGACCCGCCGTACCGATTCTTCGGCGTTGTCCTGGACATGCTGCATGTACGCGTGGACCGTGTTGAGTCCGAAATGGTCAATAATCTTTTTCAGTTCGAATACGCCCGTTTCGTTCGCGGCTATTTGTGCGCGAAGGTCCGCCATGTTCTGCTCAACGTTTCTACACGGGTAGGTGCCGGTGCTGAGGAGTTGCCTTGTTTCTGCTTCTCGAAGGGTCCCTTGCTCCACGAGGAGAAAATTATCTATCAGCACGCCTTCTTGGTGTATGCTGGTGCTGTCAGGTGGAGCGGAACCTGGCGTTCGTCCTCCTATGTCGGCGTGGTGCCCACGTGCTGCAACGTAGAAGAGTATTGCTTCAGTGGAATCAAAAACTGGTGTTACCACGGTCACATCGGGTAAGTGCGTGCCTCCATTGTAGGGCGCATTGAGCGCGTACACGTCGCCAGGTCTCATCCTGTCCCCACGCGCGCTGATCACAGTTTTTATCGACTCACCCATGGATCCTAGATGCACGGGTACGTGTGGAGCGTTGGCGACGAGACTCCCGTTCGGCGCAAAAATTGCGCAGGAGAAATCGAGTCGTTCTTTTATGTTTACAGAATAAGCTGTGTTTGCGAGGGTCGCACCCATTTGCTCCGCGATGGACATAAATAGATTGTTGAAGACCTCAAGCAATACAGGGTCCGCGCCGGTTCCGGCTTTTGCGTTGGATCTGGATGTTTGGCTACGCTGTAAGACAAGTTGCCCTTGTTTGCGAGTCTCTGCACTCCAATCGGGCTCCACGACCGTAGTTGCAGTAGCTTCGATGATGATTGCCGGCCCCGACAGACTTTGCCCTTCCTGAAGGTCCTCGCGCTTGAAAATCGGAGCCGTGTGCCAAGCCTCGCCGGAATAAAATTGGACCTCGTTGAGTGGACTGGCTGGTCGGTCCGGTGATGGCGAGGCCGTAAGTGAGTCGGTCAGCTCTTCTGTCTCGCCTACTGCTTCGACTGATGCCGCTTCAATAATCAATTGTCGACCTGGAACAATAAAACCGAACCGTGACCTGTGGCGTTTTTCGAATGATTCCTGCATAGCGGCTTCGTCAGCTACCGGGACGATAAGGGCAGTGTCGGTGCCCTCGTACCGAAGATGTGCACGGTTTAGCAATGTAATCCGGTGGCGGGGTACCCCTTGGGATAGGATTTCGTCGGATGTCTCGACGGCAAGGAGTCTACAGGTATCCTCGAGGGCAGATATTGAATCTCGACTGAGGTTCTGTTCTATCTGCCGTTCGCGAAGCGACCGGAGGTAGGCTAACCCCATCCCGTAGGCAGATAAAACTCCGGCAAAAGGGTGTAGGAGGACATTGTTGACTCCCAAAGATTCGGCAACCAAACAGGCGTGCTGACCGCCTGCACCACCAAAGCAGTTGAGGATGTATTCGGTAACGTCGTAACCTCGTTGTATCGAAATCTTTTTGATAGCGTTGGCCATATTTTCTACCGCCACTCTTAAAAACCCACCAGCCACCACTTCCGGTGCCTGTAGCGAGTTGCCCGTTTCCGCCGCGATTCGTTTGGCGAGCTGTTCGAATCTCGACTTAACGATGACGGAATCGAGGCTTTGGTTTGCGTCTGGACCCAACACTGGCGGGAAGAAATCAGGCT
>CAZSWX010000084.1:0-7616 GCA_964610865.1 uncultured Enterobacteriaceae bacterium | reverse complement strand
AGTGTAGGCGAACGTAATACGTTTTCGCGATTTCCTTTCCTGCGTTCGGCAAACGTCCATTATTACTGCCAAAGGATAGCGCTTGTTGACCGGCATCAGACTGTCACGAACCTCATCGCACGTCGCAGTCAAAGAAATCGTCAGGTTCACCTTGGTCTCCCGCAACAAACGTCGCATTTGAGGCACGAGACCCACCGTAGAAACCGTTACCCGGCGAGGAGGCACCTTCAGTCCCCAATCTGCGGTGAAGGTGTCTATCGCCCTAATTACTTGCTCATAATTGGCCAGGGGCTCTCCCATTCCCATCAGCACCAGGTTGGACACAACGTCCGCAGTGCCAAGATCACTTTGTACTGCGAGCACTTGGGCGACAATCTCCCTTGCGAAGAGGTTGCGCACGGGACGAACAGTCGCGGTCGCGCAAAATCGGCAGCCCATAGCACAGCCTGCTTGAGACGACACACAAAGGGTCCTCCTTTTTTTACTCGGTATCAGAACGCTCTCGATACGACGCCCGTCGGCGAGCGTAAACAAATATTTCCGTGTGCCATCGGCAGCGGCAGACCTCTTGAGACACACCAACTCCTCTGCGCAAAAGTGCCTGTCCAGTTCAGTGCGTAGCTTAGCCGGAATATTGTTCATCGTTTGAAAATCGGTAACACCCCCTCTGTAAAAGCAGTCCAGTACTTGCCGTGCACGGAAGGGTTTGTACCCGCGACCTATAACCCAGCGTTCAAGCTCGCCGCGGTTATAATCTTTTAGGTCAGTTTTTTCCATGCAGGCACAAGAATTTCCAAATGCAGCATTCGGAAACTAATCCTCACCAACCCTGATTGCAGCCTCTAATCCACTAAAAAAGTACGCTATCTCCGTTTGCGCAGTATCGGGGCCATCCGAGCCGTGGACGGCATTTTTCTCGATGTCGGTGGCAAAATCTTTTCGAATCGTTCCTTCGTCCGCCTCATCAGGGTCCGTTGCACCCATTATAGATCGATTGACCTTGATGGCATCTTCTCCCTCCAAAATCGAGACAAGAATCGGACCGGACGACATAACCGTTGTAAGCCTTACGAAGAAAGGTCGATTCCTATGAATGGAATAAAACCCATCGGCTTCAGCTTTGCTCAACTTTATCATTTTCGTAGCATCTATCCGGAGACCGGCATCTTCATAACGAGATAGAATTTTCCCTACGACATTCTTTTCGACGGCATCAGGTTTTAGTATCGAAAGCGTTTTTTCAAGCATTTTTTCTTTCTCTCCCTTGAGAACAACAGTTTATCCATGGGCTTCGAGAGGGTCAACAATATTCCCTAGCAGATGACCCACTAGGGAATATTGAAAGGAGGCGGGGGCGGATCGTAAAATAGTCCGCACCGACCATAGGCAGCCCTAACAGCCCTGCTGTCGGAGGACGGCCTGACTAAACTCAAACAATTCAGCGCATGGCATGCCTCCGCATGATACCCAAACTTTTCTGCGGTCCGATAGGCCCGCGAGAAGTACCCGTGTGCCTTTTTTTCTTGACCTCCTAAAAAGGCTAACTCGCCTTTACCCAGCCTGCAATAAATGAGGCCCCGGCGATCCTTCGTGGCACGGAATAATTCAGAGGCCTTATCGAAAGTCCTTCCGCTTCGGGCATAGCGGCCCTGCATTTTGTTTACTGTCCCCATCGCCCATAGTGTATAAGCAAAGCTAGCTTTATCACCAATCCTGCTGTACAGACGCTCGGCTTTTGCGAAAAGGCGTAATGATAGCGCGAAGTCCTCCCGCATACGGGCAGCGTTTCCCAGGCCACAGAAGGAATAGGCGCGACCGTACCGGTCATTTTCCACATCGAAAATTGCACTGGCCTCGCCGTAAAACTCCTGTGTCAGTTCAAACTTGCCCATCAACCTTGTGACACCGCCAAGTCCGCATAGAGCGTATCCGGCTCCTATCGTATCGCCTTGTTTTGTCGCCACCGTCAGTGCAGTTCTAAAATGCTTTTTGGCCTTCCTGAGGTTACCGCAAAACCTGTACGTACCGCCCATTGCCCAATTCACAAACCCCAAACGGTCCCGTAGGCCCGATTTTTTACAGAGTTGCAAAGCCTTCTCAAAGTGAGGAACGGCGAGCCCAGGATTCCCCTGCGCCCGAACACTGAGGCCAACGCCCACTAAACCTTCGACCGCGGGATCAGGAAAATTCATCTTGTCCGCCATAACTACGGCTCGCTCGTAGGAACGCTGAGCCACCCCAAAACGTGCGACCATTCGCAAACAATCACCGAGGCCTATTTCTGCCTCTAGCTCCTCCTCCTGACAGCCGGCCGTCCTTGCACAGGCCCGGGCCTGCCGGTAAAAAGCAAGGGCATCAGAAAATCGGCTGTTCGCCCTCGTACGCTCAGCTAACTGAAAGAAGTCGAGGGCTTCTTTTTTAGGGTCTCTTTGCATAAAACAACGTGGACGCCTACAAATGACCCTCTAGTAATAATTGGTCGGTGGGGGCTACGCCAGAGCCTCAGCCATGGTTTTTCCCATTTCGGCAGGGCTTGAAATAATCGCGACGCCAGCCTCTTGGAACGCCGAGACTTTCTCGCCGGCAGTTCCCTTACCTCCAGCGATAATAGCTCCGGCATGCCCCATTCGTTTGCCCTTAGGAGCCGTCTGACCAGCAATGAAGGCGGCTACCGGTTTCGTCATGTGCGTCTTTATAAATGCGGCGGCATCTTCCTCTGCAGTGCCACCAATCTCACCAATGAGAACTACTCCTTCGGTATCCTGATCCTCTTGAAACAGCTGCAAGACATCAATAAATCCCGTACCGTTCACCGGATCTCCGCCTATCCCGACACAGGACGACTGGCCTATACCTAGTTGCGTTAACTGGTGAACCGCTTCGTAAGTCAAGGTACCGCTACGAGAAACTACACCAATAGAGCCGGGTTTATGTATGTAGCCCGGCATAATCCCGATCTTGCACTGGCCCGGAGTAATCACGCCAGGGCAATTAGGCCCTATCAGACGCGAGTTGGACCCGGTCAAAGAACGCTTGACTTTGACCATATCAAGGACCGGAATACCTTCCGTTATACAAATTATAAGTTCCACCTCTGCATCTATAGCCTCAAGGATGGCGTCTGCCGCAAAAGGCGGTGGGACATAAATAACCGAAGCATTAGCACCCGTTTCACCAACTCCCTGCTTCACGGTGTTGAAGATAGGAATTCCTTCGAAAGACGTTCCTCCACGGCCGGGAGTCACCCCCGCCACCATCTGAGTGCCGTACTCTTTGCAGCCCAAAGTATGCAACTGTCCTGTGGACCCGGTAATTCCCTGCGTTAATACTTTTGTGTTTGCGTCTACCAGAATGCTCACAAACGTCCTCCTTCAGACTCCTATAGCGTCAACTATTTTCTTCGCTCCATCTGCTAAGTCATCAGCCGCAATAATATCGAGTCCAGAATCCGCCAATATGCTCTTTCCGAGTTCCACGTTGGTGCCTTCTAAACGCACAACCAATGGGACAGAGAGGTTCACCTGTTTTGCCGCTTCCACCACACCATTTGCGACAACATCACAGCGCATAATACCTCCGAATATATTTACTAGGACCCCCTTCACGTTCTCGTCAGATAATATAATTTTGAATGCTTCAGTGACCTTTTCCGTCGTGGCACCTCCGCCCACATCTAGAAAATTTGCCGGCGCCGCTCCGTAATGTTTGATGATATCCATGGTAGCCATTGCCAACCCCGCGCCATTGACCATACATCCAATGTTGCCGTCCAACGCAATATAGTTTAGATCGAATTCTGACGCGGCGACTTCCTTGTCATTTTCTTCTGTTACATCTCGCATCTCCCTAAGATCAGGGTGACGAAAGAGCGCATTGTCATCAAACCCAATCTTCGCATCAAGCGCTACTAAATCTCCAGCTTTTGTCAAAACCAAGGGGTTTATCTCCGCCATAGTGGCATCTGTCTCACAAAAGGCTTGGTAAAGAGCCTTCATAAAACTGACGGCTTTTCGAATCGAATTTTTTGGTATTCCGAGACCATATGCAAGCTGGCGCCCTTGAAATTCACCGAATCCAACAGCAGGATCTACCGTGGCCCTTAGGATTTTCTCTGGTGAATTCTCGGCAACTTCTTCGATTTCGACTCCCCCCTCCGTACTCGCCATTACCGTAACGCGAGAGGTGGCCCGGTCAATCACTAGACCAAGGTAATATTCGTTCTCTATTTCACACCCTTGTTCCACGAAAACTTTCCGCACCTGTTTGCCCTCAGGGCCTGTCTGGTGGGTAACTAACACACTTCCTAGAAGAGCCTCCGCGTATCCCCTTGCTTCATCCGGAGTATTTGCCAATTTAACACCACCGGCTTTGCCGCGCCCGCCAGCATGAATTTGAGCTTTCACGACGCAAAGCCCGCCCCCTAATTCCACTGCCGCACTTTCTGCCTCCGCCGCGGTCGTCGCGACCCGCCCATTCAACACTGGTACTCCATACTTTCTTAGAATTTCTTTCCCCTGGTATTCATGAATGTTCATAGATATTTACCTCAGAGTTCCGTCATTAACTATCTCGCAACAGATTGTCCATTGCCGTTACCAGCTCACGCACGTGGCTGACGGAAATATCCAACTCGCTTTTCTCTCTCTGACTCAAATCGACTTCCAAGACGCTTTCTACACCGCCCGCTCCTATCCAGGCGGGTACCCCGAAATATACCCCATCTATACCGTACTCTCCTTCAAGGTACGCGGCGCACGGGAGAATACGTCTCCGGTCTTCCAAATACGCCGCAGCCATTTGAATAGCAGCCGAAGCGGGAGAGTAGAATGCAGATCCCGTCTTGAGCAAGGACACGATCTCTCCGCCGGCTTGCCGTGTTCGATTCTCGATTTCATCTAACCGGGCTGTCGAAATCAACTTTTCAACGGGAACGCCAGCTACCTGACAATAACTCCTGACCGGCACCATATCGTCACCGTGACCACCAAGAACCATAGCGGTGACATTGTGAACTGACACATTCAATTCCAGAGCGATAAAGGTTCTATATCTCGCCGAATCCAAAACTCCTGCCTGACCCACCACCCGATTTTTCGAAAATCCCGTAATCCGTTTCGCGAGGGTCACCATCGCATCCAGGGGGTTCGTTATAACTATTACGAAAGCATCCGGAGCATATTCCTTTATGTTCCCCGCTACATCACTCATGATTTTACAGTTTATGCCCAGAAGATCATCCCGACTCATTCCTGGTTTGCGCGCAACGCCGGCAGTAACTATGCAAACATCCGATCCAGCTATGTCAGCATAGGTATTCGTACCCGTTATATTGGCGTCATAACCCTCAATCGGTCCAGCCTCTAATAGATCTAGAGCTTTACCCTGGGGCAAGCCCTCGACTACATCGAACAGTACAACGTCACCGAGTCCCTTCAAAACACTTAGATGGGCAAGTGTCCCTCCAATGTTTCCAGCTCCTATCAGGGCAATCTTTCTTCGCGTCATATCATCCCTTCCTCACCGAAACGCCTTTTTATATCACCGCAACCAAGATCCACCCTCCTCAAAACACGAGTCCCAGACCAGGAGTTTTGGTTCGTTTTGCGTCCGGGGCAGAATGCCAAAATTTTAGCAGGTTGTCTAGGCCATAAGTCCGCCTAATGACAGAGTTTTGTTGAGATATGCAAACAAACACACCGGAGCAAATTGCACTCAGACCGCACGATCGGAGTGTTTCGGTCTAACGTTCGAATCGACGTTTTTTTCGGCGTAAGATTTTCTGAGGTACTGGGGAACTATCTCCCCGAGTTTCGTAGAATCCTCGATCTTCAACATTTTGCGAGCCAGCACTGCAGCCGCGAAACCTAACGGAACCAGTCGGCCGAAAGAAAGAAGGGAGGAGTGTGTATGGCCTATGCGTTGGGTTATCGAATCATACGCTTCCTCGTTCTCGCAAAAAAGTACGGCCGAGGAATTCTCTGAAATAAGTACGCTTTCTAGACCGTCCAGCGCGTCATCTGTGATCCGAACGATACCGTCATTTGGCTGATATTCAAATGTTGCCCAGTAGACTTCCCCGCCTCGCGCGTCCAACATTACGCAAGTCCGGCCGAGCGAGTTCGGTATGGTCTGAACTAGTGCTTCTAAAGTCGAAACCCCTATTACCTTTTTCGAAAGGGAATAGCTCAACCCTTTGACAGTAGCGACTGCAACGCGCAGACCAGTAAAGGATCCTGGGCCAACCACAACGCCAATCCCGTCAATGTCCTCCAATTGTCTTCCCGATACTTGAAACACTTTGTCTATTAGCGGCAATAGCTCGGATCCATGACGCGACCCACGGAGACTGCAAATTTCCGCTATTCTTTGGTCGCCTTGGACGAGCCCGACGCTGGCTACCGCTGTGGATGCATCAATTCCAAGAAGAAGGTCACCCGCCATTAGCTTACGAGCCTAGATATGTCGTTATAGAAGACAAGGACAACGAGCGACGCAATAACTACGAATCCAAACTTAAGTGCCATTTCCTTGGTTCGGTCGGTCAAAGGGCGGCCTATCAAGAGTTCGATTAATAACAGTAATAGGTGGCCACCGTCGAGGACCGGAATAGGCAACAGATTGAAAATTGCCAGGTTCACGTTTATCACGGCCGTAAAACGTAGCAAATGTTCCGTCCCCAAGCGGGCCTGCTCACCGGCTACCTGTGCAATTAAGATCGGGCCACCTAATTCAGCCGTGGACACTTGTCCGCTGAAAAGCTTAATTACACTGTCAACTATGAGCTGTGTCCAAAGCCAAGTTTGTTCAATACCCAAGCCTACGGCACGGTACGCGCTCACTGGTTCATTCGTGAATACGCGTTGTATCCCAATAACGTAAACTTTCCCAACAGAAACATTTTCTTGCAATTGAGGAACCAACTGCCTCACTACGGCCTGATTCGTATTTAGTTTTTTTACAGCGATGGAAATTCTCTCTCCATCGCTGTTTTGTATTTCTTGAGCCAGTTCTTCCCAAGTTTCAATTTTTATCCCATCAACGGATACTATTTCGTCGCCCGCCTCAAAACCAGCCGCCTCTGCTGGCATATCGCTTACAACTCCTCCTATTTTGGGGCTGTCACTCGGCACACTAATTCCAAACCATGAGAACGCGACGGTAAAAACTACGAGCGCCAGACCTAAGTTCGCTAAGGGACCGGCGGAAACTATCAAAAAGCGCTCCCACAATGACTTTGAGTTGAACGATCTCTCTATTTCTTGCTCGCTCACCTCGTCGCCGACCTCTTCACCGACCATTTTGACGTACCCCCCCAAAGGGATGGCACTCAACAGATATTCCGTTTCTCCTACTTTACGACTCAGAAGCTTAGGCCCAAAGCCAAGGGAAAACCTCTCGACACCTACACCCACCCACTTCGCCGCCGAAAAATGTCCCAATTCGTGGATAAAGACTATGAGTCCGAATACTACAACGACCTGAAACACCACTTCTACCGCTGAAAGATCCATTCGCATCCACTCCTATACTAAAACTTCGTAGTCACCGAACAAGTTGCCCTCCATAATAGATAAAGGGCGCTAAAAAAAGCAGACTGTCAATCCGATCTAAAACTC
>CAZSWX010000083.1:0-7673 GCA_964610865.1 uncultured Enterobacteriaceae bacterium | reverse complement strand
GTGGAACACTCGGACCCCTGATCGATCAAGATCGCTTAGATATATCATGGTGGTCCGATATGCCGGATGGATATCGTGTCAAGAGGCTTATTTTGGCAGCGGCCCGCGAGGGAACCCTTGTGCAGTTATTACACTGAAACAGTCAAGCGAAACATGGCATTTGTCTCTTTGCAACAGTATGCCTAGTCCCGCGTCCGACTTCGCTCGGCTGGCTTATAGAGCTGTTCTATCAAATACGTCTTGAAACTCATGCGATAGGGTTGTTTCTCCAGTGCCTTTTGCATACACGCGAGCCATACGTCACGCTGTTTTCTACCAATGTCGAGATGCGCGTGGGCACTGGGCAGCCTGATTTCGCCGTATTTTTCCCGGTACAGTTTCGGACCACCTAGCCACCCACAGAGGAAACGCGACAGTTTGTCCCGAGACACCGTAAGATCTGTTGGATGCATATCCCGGATCTCTCTAGCTTCGGGGAGCTCCTCCATAATGTCATAGAAATCGTTAACAAGTGTTCGAAGCCCAACAACACCGCCAGCTGCCCGAAAGGACACGTCTCCATCACCGTATTTTGGCTGTTGCTCGATCGTACGCGTGGGCATCTTGTCTGGTTTTCCCTTGTAACAGAAACAACTCTGACCGTACCACCTAATAATAGTCAGGATTATCGAATAATACGCTCTTCCGTTGTTAAGGGCTCACCGGCGATCGCCCATTCACCTCTTTCACGACAGACTGCGAGAATGGCATCATTGCGCATCCCCGCCTCGAGCATGGCGAGGGTTTCAAACCTCCAGATTTCAACAGCATCGGCGCAAAGCGCCGTATCCGTTCCGGGCGTAACCGGCAACATTCTCTGCAGAGCGACGAGACCAGGAACATCTGCTGGCCGGACGTCGGCTCTCGCACGCGCCTCAAATTCCTCGGAGGTTTGTTCAGGACGTCGGTGAAGCAAATACACTCGTTTACAGCCCCCCACAGGCAATTCGGGAACTGACTCCTCCGATAAGAAGAGTTGTAAACTCGGTCGATCCACAAAACGCAACTCATCTTCTACGATAGTCTCCCAATAATCACTCTTCCTAAGGCGTTCAATGGCTGCGAGGTCATCGAACCACACTTCTACCATGCCGTCGTAAGGATTCGGGGCGCCTTCCAACAGTCCCATTGCCGGATTTTGGATATAACGGCGCACCGCATCGACGGCCGACACCACTCCGGTGTGTTGTTGCTGCCAATGGTTTAGAAAATCCGTGGCTGTCATGCCCGGACGACGATGAAAAAATTCGGTAAATTTAATAGCCATTATCCCCTCTTTTCACAAGGTTTCTTGCCCGATCGAAAAACTGAACATTGCAGTACCAAAAACACCCGTCTTGTGCGACTATCCAAAATCATTAATGGAAAGGCGGAAGATCCACTATGTGGAACACATCACGCCAGCGGTGTCGAGCGTATGCCAACCTTGCAAACTCTCAAAGGCATGCAAACCGAGGCCATCATTCAGTCCTTAGAATCGGGGAGCATGCGAATTATCGGCACTTTTGAATTGAATGGACCTGAGCGCATAGCAGTTGCAGAATACATCACCGGCAAAACATACGACCCCAATTGGAACATACAGAGCCAAAACCTATGTAGTCACGATAACTGGGACACTGCCAGCATCGCTTCGTTACTGATAAAGCCACACTGAAACTGATGGGGTAACGGCGCGAAGAACACGCGCTTCCAAAGTGCAGAACATGCCGGATTAGAGGCGGACCAGGTCAAAAACCTTACACTCCAATGGGTCTTTGCCTTTCCAGGAGAGACCGTCGCCGAAGCCCAACCCACAATTGTTGGCGGTCGTATATTTATCGGCAGTCGGAGCGGGCTGGTCTATGCGCTCAACGGCAAAACGGCCTGTACCTACTGGACCTATCAGGCGGATGGTCCGGTCAAGAATTCCGTCCTTATAGGCACAGTGGACGTGGAAGTCAGAGGTCGTACACGCACTCGACCCCGACGCGGCGGGAAAATTACTCTGGAGACGACAAGTTGCAAAAGGTGGCGTGCTTGGCGGTATAGAATGGGGCCCAGCAACCGACGGAAAGAACCTCTATGTCGCGGTAGCAGACCTTCGTTGGGACAGCTTGGATTTGCTCGATCCCGCTCTGCAGATGGACCCCAATGCCGGCGGCCGTGTTTTCGCCCTGCGCCTGAAAGATGGGCACATCGTGTGGGAAGCGCCTGCCATTCAATGTGGGGACCGGCCGCAGTGTAGCCCCGCTCAAACCGCTGCGGTTACAGCAATTCCGGGAGTCGTTTTCGCGGGCTCAATTAGCGGGCACTTGCGTGCATTCGATACAAAAGACGGAAGGGTCCTCTGGCAATACGATACAGCTCGCGCGTACGAGACCGTAAACGACGCGACGGGACCCGTCATTGTAGACGGATGGGTATATCTTGTCTCGGGCTACAGCAAATGGGGGGGACTGCCGGGCAATGTTCTCCTCGCATTTAATCCCACTACGAGATGAAGAGCCTGTTCCGGCTCGGCCCTCCGCCGGCAACACCGAGCAGCCTACACCCTCATCATAATTCTGCGGGCTTAACTCAGAAACGCCAAGGGCAAATTTTGAGGACCACGCAGGTTTAGCACCTTGATCCGCGCGACTTCCGCCGTCTTCCGCTCGAAAGCCGGACACTCCAACAGCAACGTCTCCAAAGCAACTTTCGCCTCTAGACGGGCCAGTTCGGCCCCAAGGCAATAATGGATCCCGTACCCAAAAGACAGATGATTGTTTGGCTTGCGTGTCAAGTCGAACCGATCCGGAGACCGAAAGTGGTCTTCGTCTCGGTTGGCCGAAGCGTTCAACAAGAGCACCCGTGCCCGGTTCGGTACAAGAGTGCCGGCTATCTCGATATCACACGTGGTCTGTCTCAGTGTATTTTGAATTGGCGATTCAAACCGGAGTACCTCTTCGATGAACGGTTGAATGAGCGCTGTCTCCTCGCGAAGCCGTCCAAGCAGGTCCTGATTATCGAGCAAGACTAAAACGGCATTTCCGATCAAATTTGTCGTGGTTTCGTTGCCAGCCAATAGCAACAATGCACACAGAGCAAATATTTCGTCGGCGGAAAGAATCTGGCTGTCCTCTTCCGCCTGGACCAGGGCCGAGACAAGATCCTCTCTCGGCTCGAGCCGCCGCCGACCAATAATTGCTTGCAAGTATGTTCGCATCTCTTGAACGCTGCCACGAATGCGGGCGCGTTCTGCCTGGTCCGTCGGCCGGTTGGCGGACTCACCGACGTCGTTGGACCAGCGTTTGAAGTCCTCACGTCTTTCGGGCTCTATTCCGAGGAGTTCTGCAATCACAATTACAGGCAGTGGCGTCGATAGTTCACTCACGAGATCAAATTCGGCCTTGCAACAGATATCTACCGTCAAACCTCGCGCAATTTGCCGAACGCGAGACTCCATACCCGCGATCAGCCTGCGAGTGAACGCTTTGTTGACGAGCTTCCGGAGCCGGGTGTGTTTTGGAGGATCGAGATCGAGCATCCAGGAGACTTCAGGCACGGGATTCAGATCTCCAAAAATCGTCGCGATAAACCCCGACGAAGAGAAGGTTTTAGGATCTCGGGTCGCAGCATCGACGTCGGCGTATCGACTAACAGCCCATGCTTGGAGCGACTCAATCCAGTACACGGGGGCATGCCGCCGCATGTAAGAATAGTACGGGTACGGATTCTCTTGCACGGTTGGGAGAAGGGGATCGTACTGCATGACGGAGAATGGTGGTGGGCCTGACGGACTCGCCTCGCCGAGGGGCCGCCAGGGCTTGGTTTTTTGGTTAATTAAGATACCGCGGCGACATCGGCGCTTTGATCTGCCTCAAAGAGGAAACCGTCGTACCCCTTCGCGGCAACATCGGTAATACGCTTAAAATACTGCGGGCCACCCAAGTGCACGCAAAACTGCCGGGGTTTCCCCGGGATATTGGCTCCGGTGTACCAAGAGTCGGTCAAGGGGTACAGGGTTTCGTTTGCCAACTCGGTAATTTCTTGGTCCCATTTTTTTTCGGCGTCGGGTTTCGGCTCTATCGCACCTAGGTTATTTTCCCGGAGGTACCGCACGCACTCACCGATCCACTCCGTTTCTCTCTCAGCTCCAAGCGGCATGTTGTAGAGCACCGAGGGGGACCCAGGCCCGTGAATCAGAAACAGATTTGGGAAATCAGCTATCGTGATACCCAGATAATTATCAAAGCGGGAGGCCCATTTTTCTTTGAGACTGACCCCACCGCGACCCTTTGGGTTAAGGCGCAGCAAAGTGCCACTAATCGCATCGAAGCCCGTGGCCAGCACCAACATATCCAGTGGGTGCTCGGCTGCCTCCGTGCGTACGCCGTTAGGTGTGATACTCTCGAGCGCGTCCTCCCGCAAATCAACCAGGGTTACGTTGTCGCGATTGAAGCTCTCATAATAGCCGTTGTCGAGAATCTGCCTTTTGGTCCCGAGATAGTAGTCCGGCATCAGCTTATTGGCAGTTTCCGGGTCGCGTACACAATCTCGTATTTTGCTGCGCACGAATTCTGCGAGGGTACGATTAGCCTCCTTACTAGTAAGCAGATCCGCGTAGCTACCAAAAAGAAGGTTAAAACTCCCCTTCTGCCAAAGGTCTTCGTAAAGCGCCTGACGCTTCTCGGCAGTATCTTCAAACGCCAAACGCTGAGTCGTCTCAAAGGGCATCCCTACGGGATGAGCATTCATGGTTGCCCGGACTGCCTCCCAGTTTTCTCGCGCCTGTCGAAGCACCTCGGGATCAAGCGGACGGTTCCTGGCCGGGATGCTGTACTGTGGTGTACGCTGGAACACTGTCAGGTGTGCTGCCTCGCGAGCTATTTCGGGGACTGCCTGAACCCCCGAAGAACCTGTCCCAATGACTCCGACTCGCTTCCCTGCGAAGGACACGGATTCTTGGGGCCAACGGCCAGTGTGGTAGCACTCGCCCTTAAAATCATCTAGCCCCGGGAAATCTGGCTTATGGGCAGCTGATAGGGTGCCAACGGCACAAATTAAGAACTGTGCTGATGCGCACTTACCATCACTCGTCTCGACGGTCCAAGACTGCGTGTCTTCGTCATACCGCGCATCACTTATCCACGTTTCCAGCTGAATGTCACGGCGCAAGTCAAGGCGGTCGGCAACGTATTCAAGGTACGCCAACACTGACTGCTGGTCTGGCTGGGTTTCTGCCCAGTCCCACTCTCGCACCAAATCTTCTGAAAATGTGTAGCAATAAAAAGGGCTCCCGGGCCCATCGACACGCGCGCCCGGATAACGGTTCCACCACCACGTACCACCGACACCGGCCGCACCATCGTAGACGCGAACGGAGAGACCCATCTCCCGCAGGTGGTGTAGGGCGTACAGACCCCCGACGCCCGCCCCGAGAACTATAGCGTCAAAATGGTCCTTCACACCATCTGTTTTGGCAAACTCCGAACGCTGATTTATAGTTGTCATCGTAACCCTCCTTCAATTCAAAGCAGAAACTTTTCACATTAAGGTAGTTCTCTCATGTACGTTCAGTTTCAAAGTACAAGCCGTAGTCTTTACCTACGTGGCATGTTACGTCGAACCATTACCAGTTCCCACCGGCACACATCCCTCGTTCGCAAGAGAACAACTCACGAACAAGTATAATAAGGCTGCACGCCATCGGCAAGGCAAGCCGCATATTATTCCGCTAGTCACCTCTCCCTAGTTCTGGAAAAACGGCTCACGCCCAACTGCCACTGAAACGCACTTCCGGCTCCCATTCGGCCAGCGAGAAGCTAGATATTCAGCCTAACTTAGGCTAAACCTATGTCGTCTTCTGTATGGAGGTCGTCAGAGTTCACGTCGGACGACCTCGGGGACGCAGGTCAATCGAATAATGTGCCATCTTTAGGAAACCACAATTTCCGTTTGAACATCGCGAACAAACGAACGGGAGGAACGCAGGAAATGTCGATCACAGTCGATCCACAAACTGGACTGAAAACCTTTAATACACGCGCCGCGAGCAGGATGGAGAATGTCGTTGGCAGAGGCTACTCCGTTACAGAGGATCCTTCCCTGAAGACGCTTCCACCGCAACCGGCGGGTGCGACGTTCAATGCCGAGGAACAAGCAAAGTACCGCGAATTTAAGGAAGCACGACGGGGCGCCGCAGATTACATGGCAATGGAAAATGACTTCAGTAAATACTTGGGGGACGTCTACTCGGCAGATCCTGTCCCGCGCGAAGCACTTAGCGATGACTGTGAGATCTTAGTGGTAGGTGCTGGCTTCGCTGGGTTGTTATTATGGTACAAGCTGAGCCAGGCAGGGTTCTCCGACGTGCGATTCTGTGAGAAGGGCGGCGACGTCGGCGGCACCTGGTACTGGAATCGGTACCCCGGCATTGCCTGTGATGTAGAGTCCTACAGCTATTTCCCGCTGCTGGAGGAGATGGGGTACTTCCCAACTATGAAGTTTGCGTCGGGCTTTGAAATCTTCGAATATTGTCAGAAACTGGCGGAGAAATTCCACTTCTATGACCATTGTTTGTTCCACACGACCGTAGAACAAACCGCATGGGACGAAGGGACCGGACGCTGGATCGTGCAGACGGACCGGGGGGATGCGATGCGGGCACGGTACCTAATCTATGCGAACGGTATTCTCACCACACCAAAGCTCGCGCGCATCCAGGGTATGGAGACGTTTCAGGGCGAATCATTCCACACTTCACGCTGGAAATATGATGTGCCGTTGGACGGAAAACGGGTAGGTATCATTGGTACCGGGGCAACCGCCGTTCAGGTCGTTCCAGAACTCGCGAAGACCGTTGAGGAACTGTACGTGTTCCAGCGAACGCCATCGACAATTGACGTGCGTGACCAGCGCGAAACTACGCAAGAAGAAATGGAACTGTGGTCTCAAGAGCCCGGTTGGGCCCGGGCTCGACGGGCACGGTTCGCTCGGATTTCCGAGGGTCGAACAGCGATTCAGGCCAATGATGATTATCTAGCGGGCAGGGTAGCCGATTTTAGAAAACGAAAAGAGCACAAGACGGTGTTAGCGCCGGAGGAGCGTATCCAAAAACAACTAAATACGAACTTTCGTATCATGGAGCAAATACGTGCCCGAGTCGGCGAGATTGTGGAGGACCCAGCCACGGCTGCCGCACTCAAGCCCTACTACCCGTACGCATGCAAGCGACCTACCTTTCATGACGAATACCTCCCTACGTTCAACCTCGAGCACGTCCATTTGGTGGATACCGCGCCTGCCGGAGTCAGCCAAATCAACGAAAGGGGCGTAGTGCACGGCGGGACCGAATACCCGCTCGACGTATTAATTTACGCGACCGGCTTTCAGTGGATGGCAACGTCTTCTTTCAACGCCACCAAAGGACGTGAGGGCCGCACTCTCACCGAAACGTGGGAAACAGAAGGCACAAAAACCTTTCTAGGCATCCATGCAAAGGATTTTCCTAACCTGTTTATAATGACGGGCCCGCAAGGCGGCGGCGGTAGTTTCAACTTCACGGACGCTATCGACGCCCACGGTGATTACGTCATATGGATGTTGTCGACCATGCGAGAACGTGACCAAAACATCGTCGACATCCACCGCCAACCACAAGAGGATTATGC
>CAZSWX010000082.1:6091-7679 GCA_964610865.1 uncultured Enterobacteriaceae bacterium | reverse complement strand
AACTGCTCTCTTTTGCAATCCACTATGTCATGAACCCACGCATCGATGTAACTGGGGACAGCGCCACCGGGTTCTGGTATTTACTCGAACCTTGCACGATGAAAGAGGGTGGAGAACAAGCTGTTTGGGGTGTCGCAAAATACGAAGAGGAATACGTCCGGGTCAACGGTGAATGGAAAATGCAGAACCTGGTACTCGCGCCCGAATGCTGGACACCATTCGATAAGGGTTGGGTGGACCAACCGTTCATAGGACAGTAAATTTGGGCCTGACGGCACCAATTTTTATCCTCAGATGGTTGCCCGTTCCTCCAGGGTACGGGGCAAATATGATTTTTGACCGGGTCCACAGACTAACGAAGCGGTAACTATGATATGCGACGAATGCGTTCAACGGGGAAAATAAGGCGTCCCACGACAGCGGAACTTACCGAGATCGCGGATCACGCCTACATCCAACTAACCGAGAAAGAAGCGGCGGACATAGAAGAATTGAGTGAAGGGCTGCTCACGACATTGGACCGTCTGGACGATCTCGATCAACCACGATGGCCCATCAAACATACCGATAGAGACCCGGGATACCGGCCAACAGTCGAAGAAGACCCTTACAATATCTTTATCCGCAAGTGTCGCGTCGTTGGGTCAGCCACCGGACCCTTAGCGGGAAAGAAGATCGGACTGAAGGACAATATCGCGGTTGCAGGCGTGCCCCTTACAAACGGTTCGCGCTTGACCGAAGGATACGTCCCAGATTGTGATGCCACTGTCGTTGAGCGGTTACTCGATGCCGGCGCCGAGATTGTCGGTAAGCTCAATATGGATAGTTTCGCCTTGTCTCCATCGGCGGCGACGAGTGAATTTGGATATGCTCGCAACCCGCGCAACCCGGAACACTCGCCGGGCGGATCTTCTGGCGGAAGTGGCGCCGCCGTGGCTAACAACGACGTGGACATTGCACTCGGCGTGGACGAGGGTGGAAGTGGCCGTATTCCAGCAGCATGGTGCGGTATCACGAGCATAAAGGCCACACACGGTCTCGTGCCGTCCTTCGGCCTAACCTACATGGACCATACCCTCGATTTCATTTGTCCGATGGCAAAGACGGTCCAGGAAGTGGCCCAGACGCTAGAAGTCATCGCGGGACACGATGACCGGGACCCCCAATGGGTACGAGGGAATATACAGACGGCACGGTACACAGAGGCACTCAGCACGGATGTGAAAGGACTCAGAATCGGCATTCTGACTGATGGATTAAAGGCACGGGGCATGGAGCCGGATGTGCGTGACGCATTTCAAGCCGCTATGGTGCAATTTGAAACCCTCGGTGCAACGTGTACAAACGTCTCGCTTCCCTTATTCCAGCACGCCTGGGCGATATGGACAGGCCTTGCCAGCCATTCTATTCCCGCAATCATCGAATCTGATGGGGAAGGGTACGGCCACGGGGGCGCCAGCAACGTTGGCTGGGTAGAGACCTTCGGGCGTGCGCGCCGCTCACGAGGCAACGATTTGCCGCCCTTCCTCAAATTCATCCTTCCGGTCGGGAATTACCTTCGGCGCTCTTACAACAACCGGTACTACGC
>CAZSWX010000082.1:0-5991 GCA_964610865.1 uncultured Enterobacteriaceae bacterium | reverse complement strand
TTACACAGGCGGGGTGGACCATCTCGCCCTGATCAGCCTTGACCTAGAAAAAACCATTCAATTCTATACTGAGGTAGTAGGCATGGTGCTCACGAACGTCATCACCAACCGGGATGAACCAACCTCTACACACATATTCTTTGATATGGGAGGTGGAAATCAATTAGCTTTCTTCGATTTTCCAGAAAAGGATAAGGAACCGACGGTCCGTGGGGTGGGAAGCATGCACCATATCGCCCTAAAGGCTACCGCGGATCAATTCGGAGCGCTCCTGAAAACCCTAGACGAGAAAAGTATTCCCTACTCGCTACACGGATCTCGGGCCCAAGGCTCTGTGTACCTGCGCGACCCCGACAACATTCAGGTCGAGATCACCACCGGATACCGTTCATAATTCAGCGCTAAGCACAATGGAGGACTACTTTATACTAGGCCAAATGGAACACATTGGTATCGCCCTAAAAATATGAAAAACGCCATCGGATCTTACCGTGAGACGCTGGGACTGCGGGGGGTTGACGACGTAACCTTCGAAGGTGCAGAGGAGCCATAACAACACGAGTGCCCAGCACCCTCTAGCGGGCGGTCTATCTTCAATACGAAGGAGAACCTAAAAGCCCACCGATCGAAATTTTGCGCTTTATTCAGCCCGACGACGAGGCCAGATCCACATACTCAGGACTCACCAACCGCGGCATCACCGCAGTAGCCTGCCTTCAGGGTGAAAAATATCGAGGACATTTACGAAGACCTTCGTAGAAAAGGCGTTGAATTTTACTCACCTCCTCAGACCTTCGACTTGGGAGGGAAGAGCTACGGCAAAGTCAAAGCCGTATGTTTGGGCCCCCCGGAAGACACCACACTAACATTGTTAAAAAACTGTTCCTCCTGAATTGTCTTGGGCCCATAGGGCGCACCGAAGCCGTATAAGTGTCGTCCGTGCCTCATTTTCTTCCGTACCACGGTGTCGCGTTCTGCAGGTAACCGACCGGCACAAGGACAGATCCTTCCATGATACGGCGCGCTGTGCGGTACGTTGTTACCGAAGTCGGGTACCACTGACGATCTCTCACCGCTCCCGTAACGCGGAGTTCCATCACACCTGCCGGGTGACCGATCCGGACTGTCCTTGATCGACGTGTCTTTGCAACTTCACCTACCACCGTGTCGGATACTTCGGCGGCAACCGCGGCGCAAATAGAAACCGTACCAGGAATTGTCCGATGGGTACGCCGCATAGACACTGCCCGCAAGAGAAAATCCATTTGTCCAGAATCGATAGCTCGTCCGTCGGTGCCACGATACGTGCCAGACGAACCCACCAGCGCCACTTTCGGGGTGTGAAGGAACTTCGTATGAGCCTCTTCATAACTTGAGGCGATCCCGAGACGAACCGAAGCCCGGCATCGAACTTTCTCTAGTACTGAAAGCACTCCCGTTTCGGCGTCCAGTTCTTGGGGGAGTTTCCTAATGTCGACGCCCAATTGAGACGCTCTGACGAACACCGTCGGGATAGCAGCGTCCACAACCGAGACCGTCACCGTCTGGGAATTATCCAATTCATAGACTTCACGCGCCAGCCCTGTGGGCAATAACGACCCGTTCAGAGACCCGCCAGGGCGCAGATACTCAAGTTCTATACACGCGCCCGACGAAGGCACACCATCGATAGAATAATCCCCTTCAACCTGCGCTTCCCCGTTGCGCACAGGTACGCGAGCGATGTAGCGCTGGCCAGTGTTAGCTGCGAACACTCGGACGCTTGTCACTGGATCTACCGCGTCAATCATCCCTTCTTCTATAGCAAATGGGCCGACGGCCGCAGACATATTGCCACAGGTTCCATTCCAATCGATGGTGGGCGTCGTGACGTCTACCTGACCAAAATTGAACGTGACATCAGTGTCAACGCGGTCACTCTTTCCTACAATCATTACCTTGCTGAGCGAGGATATCCCGCCTCCCAAACCGTCGACCTGACGGCCATAGCCATCCGGGCTACCCAACGCGGCAAGCACGATACGTTCCATGCTTTCGCGCGAGTACTCAGCTAGCACATCTTCGCGGAAACAAACTGCGCGGCTCGTTCCGCCACGCATAAAAACCGCTGGTATTTTCGCTTGCATAAGTTTCGAGGACCATTCGGTCGTCGCAAGTGCCGTTTGGCCCGGCCTACACCTTCCTCATGACATCATTAGCAAAGGCTTCCATCTGTGGAAATAAATCGGTTTTAAATTTGCGCCTTGGCACCCAACCCGGAGCAAAGACAAAAAGTCTGTGTACCCCCGCGTCCTCAAACTTCTTGATCGTGTCAACAGTCGGCACTATTCCCGATTCCATCCCCACCGTTACCTCAAACTGACTGAAATCTCTCCCAGCCTCCTGAACAAGTGCCTTCAGCCGCCCTATGTATGCTCCGACGCTATCAGGTGAGTGCCGAATCCCACACCACCCGTCGGCCAGCTGTGCCGCTCGCTTTAAGGCGGCCTCGCTCTCGCCTCCAAAAACAATCGGCGGGTACGGAACTTGCAACGGTTTCGGATTAAATCCGAGAGGAGCAAACTTGTGGTGTTGACCGGCGAAACGGGGATATTCCGCAGTCCATAATTCCCGCATCACTTCAAGCGCTTCGCGTGTGCGAGAAACGCGATCTCGAAAGGACATGCCCACGGCTTCAAATTCTTCTTCGCACCAACCGACGCCAATACCGAATATAACTCTTCCGCAAGACAACACGTCCAAACTAGCCACCGCCTTCGCCGTGGTTAGGGTGTTCCGAAGAGGTAGAACGAACACCCCAGTTGCCAATTTGATCGTTTTCGTGCGTGCCGCAACAAACGACAGTGCCACGAATGGATCGTGTAGGTTGACCCCCGGGCCCCCAGGAAACGTTCCATCCGCTGATCCGGGATAACGCGCTTGCATTTCGACTGGTACTGCAAGATGTTCGGGTATCCATAACGATTCAAATCCGAGCGTCTCGGCCATCGTGGCAACCTCTGCCAGTGGTTCGGGTCGAATAGTTGAACCACTCCCCACTCCCACCAGCGCATACTTCATTCACTCCTCCTTCAATAGCTCGTCACCGGACTAGGCGGATACTTCTTACCCAATAGACGTACCAAAAATACGATCGCCCGCGTCTCCTAAACCTGGAAGTATATATCCTGCGTCATTTAAACCGTCGTCTATTGCGGCCGTAAAGACCGTAATTTCCGGGTGTGCACTTTCAAGCCGCTTCAATCCTTCGGGCGCGGCTACCATGAACAGCGCGCAAAACGAACGACATCCTGCCTCGCGGAGCATATCAACAGTAGCCACGCAGGTTCCGCCCGTCGCCAACATTGGGTCAATAATGATAGCCGTCCGTGTTGCAATGCGATCGACCGGTTTTTGGAAGTACGGCTTTGGTTCTAGGGTCTGTTCGTCCCGATACATACCCACCATAGACACTTCGGCGTGAGGAACAGCGTGCAATACACCCGGCAGCAATCCTAGCCCCGCTCGCAGAATGGGTACCACCGTCAGATTCTCTATGGGAAGCCGCTCACCTTCGAACTTGCCGGCCCATCCGGCAACGATCTTGCTCTCCGTACGGACCTCCCTCAAGCATTCGTACATCAAGACGGTAGCGAGCTCTGCCGCAAGTTCCCGAAAAAGTTTCGGCTTTGTTTGGCTATCCCTAATGAGCGTCATCTTGTGCTGAACCAATGGGTGCTTAATTTCGTGTACCACCATAATCAGTTTCTCCTAAAGGACACACGGAGCCTTTTTCCATCGATGCGGTCTTCGTAAATTCACCTTGCAAGAGACCGCCGACATAAATGTGACGGTCACTGCGCAGACATAATTAATCCCAACGCTCGTTCTCTAAGCACGCAGATTGTCACGGCGAACGCACAACATCTCTACCACCTCGAGTATTCTGGAGGTCCCATCCTCAAATGTTTCTCTACGAATACTTTCATTTGGTTGGTGAGCCTGATCAAGGTCCCCGGGGCCACAAATCAAGGATGAGATGCCTACGGAAGCTAATTGGCACCCGTCTGTCGCAAAGGGAGCCCCACTACTCGATGTCTGGTCCGCCACGCTGAAAAGCGCTCTTTCCAAAAGTGTGCCACGTGGCGATAGCAGTGACGGGACAACCAAGGGGGCATTGAATTCTACTGTCGCCTCGTGACCAGAGCCACTAAAGTCTGTCAACTCCACATCGGCCATACGGCGCTTTATTTCCAGGAAACACGCCAGCGGGTTCGTGTCCGGCAAGGGCCGGTAACTCACCTGGATCGAACACTCGTCCGCTATCATATTTCCCGCGGTGCCTCCGCGCACCAGACCGAAGTTCAGTGTCGTATACGGGGAATCCGGGAAGAGCGCCGACATTTCGCGCGACGGAGCTGCCAACAATTCCGCCTGGTATTCGCCAATAGTCGTAATAATTTTACCGGCGACGGCTATAGCATTTACCCCGATTTCGGGTGTGCTGCTGTGGCCACCGACACCACGAATTCGGATCGTAAAGACGACGACGCCCTTGTGGGAGTGAAAGACCTTGTAGGAGGTGGGCTCACCGATCCAAGCAAGAGACGGCTTGGGCACTTCCTTCAAGCAGTCTGTAAGCGCCGGTAGGAGCCGACGGGAACCGAGGCATCCAACCTCTTCGTCCGCGGTGAAAACGAACACCAGCGGCCGGGCCAGTTTTTTGATTTCGATTTGAGCTGCCGCGTCTACGCACTGTGCCAGGAAAACCTTCATGTCGGAGGTGCCACGCCCGTACACCCGGTCATCTTCTACTTTGAGGCCGAGCGGTTCACGGGTCCAGCCCGGTTGATCAACAAACGGTACCGTGTCCACGTGCCCGGACAAAATAAGTCCATCTTCTTCGGGAGGACCGGCAGTCGCAACAAGATTTGACTTCGTCACTCCACCTACTTCGGTGTCCTGCAGAGCGACTGTGAAGCCATGCCCATCTAGACAATTACTAAGATAATTCATTGCCTCGACGTTGCTGTTATGGCTGACAGTGTCGTAGGCTACCAAACTCCCGGCAACTTCCTGCAGGTAACTACTCATAAGAGACACGGCCCTTTCTCTTCCTTCTGGGAAACTGCATACTAAAAAAATTACCCGGGCGAGTACAGACCTATTCTGTCGTGAGGGCTGTAGCTTCCTGAGAGGACAGTGAGAGCTTATGAATGTCGGTATATTCTTGTTTGCTACCCCCTATACCGCACATCCTGCAGATGTGGCTATTCGGGCTGAAGCGCTTGGTTTTGACTCCTTGTGGATGGGGGAACATCCGGTCATGCCAGTGTCAACCAGCACTCCTTACCCCCTCACCGAGGACGGAACTATCCCAGACTTCTACGGCCAGTTGGCGGACCCTTTGATCGGCTTAGCGACCGCCGCCGCATCAACAAAAAGGATCAAAATAGGAACGGGGGTTTGTCTCGTGACCGAACGGGATCCCATAATACTGGCAAAGGAAATAGCCACCTTGGACCACTTGTCCGACGGACGGGTCGTCCTAGGAGTCGGATCGGGTTGGCTCAAAGAAGAAGTAGAGATCTTGGGCACCAGTTTTTCCAAGCGTTGGCTACGTCTTCGAGAAAGCATTGAGGCGATGCGCCGACTCTGGACCGTTGAGGAGGCCTCCTACCATGGACAAATCATCGATTTCCCCCCGGTACGCTGCAACCCGAAGCCCGTCCAAAAACCGCATCCACCCGTCCTTCTTGGCGCTCACGGCGAAAAAGGCCTTCGGCGTGTCGCAGCGTGGGCCGACGGCTGGTGCCCCTTAGCTCCCGGGCCCCAGGCCCTACGCAAGCAGTTAGTAACCCTCAGGCGCTATACAGAAGAGGCCGGGCGTAATTTCTCAACGCTCGAGATATCGGTTTTTCTCGGCATTCGAGACAAGGACCCCTGTGCGGACCTTATACAACAATACGAGGATGCCGGCGCCGACAGAGTCGTCCTGATGTTGGGCGCAGA
>CAZSWX010000081.1:0-7703 GCA_964610865.1 uncultured Enterobacteriaceae bacterium | reverse complement strand
TGTGGCGGAAACGAGTCACTCAACGTGACCTCCTTCTTTTGACTCGCGAGTTGTCGACGCTGGTTTCCGCGGGCTTGCCGCTCGACCGTGCCCTTACCGTGTTGCATGGCCTCGTAACGAAATCTGAGCTGACAATGGTGGTGGGCGAAATTTTGAAAAGCGTTGAACAAGGTAGTTCACTGGCTGATAGTTTAGCCGCCTACCCAAACATTTTTCCGACCTTGTACGTTAATATGGTACGGGCGGGAGAGCTCGGCGGATTCTTAGATACGGTCCTTGTTCGGCTGGGAGATCATCTTGAGCGCACGCACCAAGTTCAGGAGGAAATCAAATCCGCGATGGCTTATCCGACAGTGCTGGTCGCCTTTGGTGTAGGAGCCGTATTGTTTATGTTCATGTTTATACTCCCTCGTTTTGCGGGCTTATTCTCGGAAAACGCTGATACATTGCCAGCGTCAACCCAGTACTTGTTATTTATGAGTGAGGCGTTGCGATCTTACTGGTGGGTCCTCTTGCTCGCCTGTGGGACGTGCTTCGCCAGTTGGAGCCGGTATGTGAGGACGGAACAGGGCCGTCTGCAGTGGGACCGACTCCGGTTGCGGCTAGTAGTCGTAGGTCCGCTGGTGCGCAAGCGGGAAGTAGGGCGCTTTGCACGGACATTGAGCACCTTACTGAGTAGCGGTGTACCGCTTCTGGAGGCGTTAGAGGTTGTTCAGACAGTCGTTCAAAACTCAATAATCGCGCGGGGTGTAAGTGCCGTGCGTGCTGGTGTCCGTGAAGGAGAGGGTATGGCAGCTCCTCTTGGCCGCACGGGCGTTTTCCCCACTCTGGCCCTCCAGATGATAGCAGTCGGTGAGGAGACGGGACGCCTGGAAGAAATGCTCGGCAAAGTTGCTGAATATTTCGATCGAGAAACGGAGCAGCAATTGAAGCGGATGACCTCGCTAATAGAGCCAATTCTCTTGTTGACTATGGGTCTGGTACTTGGGTTTGTTGTTATTTCGATGTTGGTCGGAATCTTCAGTATGAACGAAATTGCATTCTAGCGAACGGAAGGAAGCTGCAAATGATACGGCACAGACCTCTTTCGACCGCTGCCGGGTTCACTTTAATTGAACTTTTGGTGGTGATGGTGATCATGGGCTTGTTGGTTGCACTGATTGCACCCAACGTGATGAATCAGGCTGACAAGGCCCGGCCAAAGACCGCTCGGGTCCAAATCGAAAACTTTGCTACGGCACTTGAGATGTTTAAGCTCGATATAGGGCGATATCCCACGGAAGAGGAGGGCTTGGCCATATTGCAAGAAGACGGCTCCGAGACTGCTCGTTGGGCCGGCCCTTATATAAAAAAGGTGCCCAAAGACCCTTGGGACGCTTCTTACGTTTACCGGCTTATAGGGCGCGAATTTGAGATTGTGTCGTATGGCGCCGACGGTCTGGAAGGTGGCGACGGTGTTGACGCGGACGTCTTGAGCTCCGAGTGAGGCTTTCGTTAATGGACCCGAAAACAATTTTCCGCCGACTCACCAAAATTGATTACCTTGATGGGCTTGGGATCGCCCTGGGTTCGCACGATATCGGGCTTGCCTACATGACCAAGCGATTACTGCAAGTGAACCTCAAGGCGTGCCGAACGGCGCCGCTTACCGACTCGGAGGTTGACCGTGTCGGGGCGATAACAAATGTCGTGCGAGATTTTGTGGATGAGTTGGGTACTGTGCCCGATCAGGTTGTCCTGTGCCTGTCGCGTGAATCGGCGAGTGTTAGCCGCCTAGTAGTCCCCGGTTCTGCCCGGGGGTCTCTGGCACAAGTAATTAAGTATGAAGTTGAGCGTCTCCTGCCCTTCCAGGCAGACGAAATATACTATGACTATGTTACCAGAGAATTGGGCGGGGCAGACGACCGATTAAGTGTCATTGTTTATTGTTTTCCTCGGAAGATCGTGGATCCATTGGTGGAAGCTTTGGCGGAGGTGGGATTTTCTCCCCAGGTAGTAACTATGAGCAGCGCATCGCAGAGTACAACCTTGCTAGCATGTTCACCTGCGGGTACCCAACGGCAAATGCTCGCCGTGGCGGGTACAGAAACGCTAGAGCTCACCTTTTTGAGCGCCGATCGATTAATTGCTAGCCAGACTTTGGATATGGCGAGGGCCGGAGGGGCGGAGAATTGGGAGAATTTGCTTGCCCGAACGTTTGCGCGTAATTTTCCTGGCGCGGCTCGTGATTCCATTTCATTCTTTGCGTGGGATCAGGGTAGAAACCTGCCCATAACCCCTGCTCCAGGGCAAGACTTACGCGCCCTTATTACAAATCGATTCCCCGATACCGATATTGATGGTGAGTCCTCAGAGACGTGCTCTGCCCTAGGGGCATCCCTCCAGGCCGTTGGTGAAGGAGTCGAGGTCAATGTGCTGCCGATGGAGAATCGTCCTACACGCGAAAAGCTCGTGTCTCCCTTAACTCTAGGTCTGGTCGGGTGTCTCTTAATCTTGTCTCTAGCTTTGGCGGTAGGTGTCATCATAAAAGAGCGATTAGCCGTCAGTGACCTCGCAAACAAAATTGAAGTGCTTGCACCTACCGTTCGCCAGGTTCACAATGAGGAAGAGGAGGCGGTCCGGGCGAATAAGCAACTAGAAACGATTAGCGAGACGACTAAGGTACGGATGACCCCACTTTTAGGTAATTTATCTGCGGCGGTACCCCCGAATGTATACCTTACGCTATTTCGATTTCGAAACGGCGAGGTAGAACTGAGCGGCCTCGCCAAAACGGGTTCGGCTTCGGATCTTGTCGGGACCTTAGAGGGGTCCGAGTGCTTCGAGGACGTCTCGCCCAAGGCGCCGTTCACCAAAAACGAGTTTGGCGAGACTTTTCGGTTGGGAGCGAAGGTGACCCCATGCGATTAGATCAGGCGCGTTCCAAGTGGAGAGGGCTGTCAACTCGAGAACGTAGTCTTACCGGCATTGCGTTAGGCCTAATTGGTCTTGCGCTGCTTAATTTTGGCATTGTGTCGCCCTACATGAAATATGTGGAAGAACTACAGGCTCGCGTCGGCACTGACGCGGTACGGTTGGCAAAAATGCAACGGCAGGCGGACCGTAAGGATGAAGTGGGAGGGCTTGCGGCCACTTTGAGGACGCGTCTGGCAGCGGCGCAGAAACAGCTGATACCCGGGGCTACGCCGGCCCTAGCCGCGTCTCGACTGCAAGAGCGCATGCAGGATCTCGCGTCTACGAGCGGGCTCCAGGTAATTACCACTCAAGTTATGCGTGATGAAACGGTAGGGTCATTTCGTAAAGCCTCGGTCCAGATGACCTTTCGCGGTGATACTCTCGCCATGGCGGATTTTGTGTCTAGCGTGGAATATGGAGAATGGCTGCTCTCGGTCTCACGGCTGGAAGTCCGGAGTACGAGGGCGGGACCCGGAATCAGTCACAATCGGGCAGGTAAAACACGGCCGCCCCTCACCGTGACGTTTGAGGTGGAAGGGTTCATGCAAAGTCAGGGCGCTACCACCGGGCGATAAGCGAACGATATGAAGATTCGGCGTTTTCTACATATAATTCTAGCGTCTGCAGTTCTTTTTTTGGTGTGGCAAATTTTCCAGACCTGGCAACAGGATGTACCGTCCACTTCACTGCACCTCTCGAATGAGAGCGTCAGAGCGGAATCCAACGTCACGTTACCGCAGCGGTCATTACGGAGCGGCAAAGAGATCGCTAGCAGTATCGCATCACAGGACCTGTTCGCTCCGAGTCGGAAAAGCGAGGCCCAGGCCGGCCAGGGCGTACAACGAGAGGTTATTCCCCCGCCGACCCATCTCACACTGGTGGGTGTAATGCTAGTGCCGGGTCGGGAGGTAGCCTTCTTGTCCGATTCTTCGAATAGCAACAAAGTCACGCGAGTACATAAGGGGGACCTAATTGAGCGGTACCGATTAGCCCGGGTCAACCGCACCAGCGCGACATTGGCACTTGGTGAGAGTGGGCGAGAAGTTGATCTACCGTTAAAATTACTCGACAGCCAGAGCGCGAGAAAAGTTCCACGGCTGGTCTCGGCGCCGACTGCCGAGAAAGTGGTAGCGCCCAGAACGAATGTATCTAAAGAAGTTCGACAGGATATAGAAAAAATGCAAAGCCGATTGCGAGAGTTGCGCCGACAGGCGGTACGGGACCAGAAGAAGGGCCCCGCAACGCCATAAGGGCCCAGGACAGGAAGTTGTGAAAGCATGAGGATGAAAGAGCTGAGGAAACCATTGTCTATTGTTGGGGCGGGCCTCCTACTTTTTGTGGTGGTATTGTTTACAGGGCAGCCTGGATGGTCTGAGGAAAACGAAGAATCAGACCGGACGGGTGAAGCGGTCGATTGTAGTCCAGTTGAGGATTCCGAACTCATAGAGTTCAACTTTGAGGGGGCCGACATCCGAGAAGTTATCCAGGGGTTAGCAGCCGGGCTTTGTATTCATTACTCCGTTGATCCGAGGGTGCAGGGCACTGTGACGATTCGCACTGCCAATAAAGTTCGTGGAAGAGAATTATTCCCACTGTTCCACCAGATACTGCGTACCAATGGTGTTGGTGCCGTACAGGTAGGAGATGTATATCATATAGCCCCCGTTGCGGAGGCTAAGACGCGTGTGCCGTTATTGGTGGGACGGAAAAACAGGCGGCAAGCTCGGGCGCAAGATGAGTTCGTGATGGAACTCGTGCGTGTCGATCATATCTCCGCAAATGAACTGGCCGAAATTCTTCAACCCTTTGTTTCCCCCGGCGGCGACGTTTCTACAAACGCACGCGGTAACATGGTGATATTGACCGATCTTGCGTCGAATGTCCGGCGCTTACGACAACTTGTCTCCGCCTTTGACACTGACACTTTTCAAGAGTTGCAAGCCAGGGTGTATCGAACGGAGCACGCCAATATAGAAGATATTGGTGAAGAACTAATCAATGTTCTGCAGCCTTATGGTGTGGGTGCGACGGATGCAGAAGAACGCGGTGTCTACATCGTACCTTTGGCGAGATTGGATAAGCTTGTTGTAATTGCGTTCAACGAGGAGATCTTTAGTGAAGTAGACAAATGGTTGAAGATTCTTGACGTGCCGCCAGAGAAGGGCGGTGGCAGGACGGTACACGTGTTTGCAGTCGAAAATGCAAAGGCCGTAGAACTAGCGGAGATATTGGGCGATCTTTATGGCGGTGGCGGTAGTCGTAACCGCGCCAGTTCCCGTAGTCGGGGCGGAAGCAGCCGCCGCGGATCAGCGTCCTCAGGAGGCAGCAACGATTCGACTACGGATTCGGGTAGTTTCGGTAGCTCAGGTTCAGGAGGTGGGCGGTATAGGTCGCGAGGCGGTAGCGCATCCGGGTCAGGCGGAACGGCTAGTGTGGTGATTGAGCCCCGGGAGGGGGAGAAGTCTGTTTTTAGAGAGACGATCAAAATAGTTGCCGACCAGGGTACAAACTCCCTCGTCGTTCTGGCAACACAAAGGGATTATGAAAAGATTCGCAAAGTTTTAGGCGAGCTTGACGTCGTTCCTCGGCAAGTGCTCATAGAGGCCGTGATAGCAGAAGTGAGTCTCAACGATGACCTCCAGTTCGGGATCGAGTACGCGTTCGGGCCCAAGGGGATCCAGAATGTGCTTGGATCGGCCGCAGAAGAAGGGGCCTCCGGAATAGCCGCCTCTGAAGATGGCGGCCTCAGTATAGCGAATAGTTCAATCCTCCAGTCGGGTGCCAAGCGTGCGGTAAACATCGGCAGTGGTGGACTTTTTTCGTTCATTACGGATCAGGACAAGTTTGTCGCGCTCATTAATGCGGTTAAAGCGAAATCGAATGTCAAAATTCTTGCAACCCCGCATGTGATAGCGGCAAACAATCGAGAAGCTCACATTCAGATCGGAGAGGAAGTCCCGATTCTAACTTCTACTCAACAGAGCACGCTTGCGACTGCAAACATTGTTTCGAGTATACAATACAAAGATACCGGTACGATCTTGACGATTTTGCCGCAGGTGAATTCCGCGGGCCTAGTAAATATGGAAATCGAGCAGGAAGTGAGCAATGTGGGGCTGACGTCTTTTGGCGACACCAGTTCGCCAAGTTTTACCTCACGTAAAACCAATACAACAGTCATTGTTCGTGATCGAGAATCCGTGCTTATCGGCGGAATCATCGACGAACGTGTTGAGCGGCAGCGGAACGGCGTGCCGTATTTGATGGACGTCCCCGTCTTGGGCCGTATATTCCGTGTGGAAAAAGATAGACGAGAGCGGACGGAGCTAATAGTTTTGATCACTCCCTACGTCATACGTAATAGAGGAGAAGCCGAGGCAGTAACCCGAGAATTTACGAGCCGCATTAGCAAAATAGAAGAGATGATCAACCGGAGCCGCCGCGGGGCCGCCCTGCCTTCCTCAGGTACTGTAAACGTGCCGAAATAACCGAACCCGACACGAGCGAAAAGAAATTGGGGTAGACATATGAGCGCGGTACCAATGTGGCTCCGTAAGGGGAGCATTTTCCTTCTATTGGGCTTCTGTATTGCCGCATCCTACGGCGGCGTCGTGGGTCATGGCTTTGTCTTTGATGACTTTCCGTTGCTGGTTAGAGACCCTTCGGTTCCTGCCGTCGCGAACGACCCATCCATTATGTTTGAACCCGGTGTGCTGGGGTACCGGCCGGTCCGGACCCTTTCGTACGCGATCGATTTTGCGGTTGCACGAGCGCTTGGGTTTCCCATAGGCCCGCAAGTATTTCATCTCAGTAACCTCATTTACCACTGGTTGACCGCGTGTGCTGTTTGCCTATTGGCATTTCGCTTGTCTAATACATACCCTACTCAAGGAAAGTCACCGAGCGAAATGGGCAGCATCGACGGGGGAGTGGCACGGTGGCTCCCTGCTGTATTGATTAGCGTTATATGGGCGGTGCATCCCGTGCATACCGAGAGTGTTACGTACATTTCCGGTAGACGAGACATCCTTACTACGTTGTTCTTTCTCTGGGCCTTTCTTTCTTTTCTCCGCTGGCGGGAGGTAAGCGACCGGCTTCGACGGTGCGTCAATATTTGCGGAGTATGGATATTTTACGGCCTCGGGGTTGCCAGCAAAGAAATGGCTATAACGCTCCCCCTGGTCATGCTCGTGTACGACTTCTTTCAAGAGGCCGTCGCGCTCAATGAGAAGGCGTCCTCAAATATCCGTTATATTGGCTTTTTGTTTCGGACGCTTGTGGGGACAGTTTGGAAACATAAATTCTTGTATATTCCCTTGGCGGTAGCCGGATTATACGCAGCATGGCAAATCATATTTGTCACACTCCCGACCTGGGCGATTCCTTGGCATGGTGGCAGCGTGACAAATAATTTCCTGACTACAGGGAGAATTTGGGTCTACTATATTTATCTCCTGTGTGCGCCGGTGATGTTGCTTGCCGACTATACTGGCTACTTTTCCGTCTCGTCGTCCATACTAGAGCCTCAGGCTTGGGCCTCTATAATTTTGTTGACGGCGCTCGCTCTTGGGATGCTGTTCGCCGTGCGTTTCGCGTGGCTTCTCGCTATTGGCATTGCCTGGTTCGGAGTCACCCTCCTCCCTGTCTCTCATTTGATACCGTATCCGGAAATGGTGGCTGAGCATTATCTATACTTGCCGTCTATTGGGTTTATGCTCTTTTTTGGAACGGGATTATCTAACCTAATT
>CAZSWX010000080.1:3213-7730 GCA_964610865.1 uncultured Enterobacteriaceae bacterium | reverse complement strand
TTAAAAACGCCAACGCGTTCCAAAACCCTTCGGTAAGTTGGTGCCGTCGCGTGATGTGCTTCATCTACGATTACGGTACGGAATTCCTGCTGTAACGAGGAGAGACGATTCTTGCGACTGATGGTCTGAACACTCGCTATTACACATTGGCTCAGGATATCATTGCGGCGACCCTGCACTATGCCGACTTGCAGCCAGGGAGCGATCATTTGCAGCTTTTCCCGCGCCTGTGTTATCAGCTCATCCCGATGCACTAAAATAATCGCCCGACCGTCTCTTTGAGCAATTAGATGGGCAAAGACAATAGTTTTTCCGCTGCCGGTCGGCAGGGATATAACTTGACGCCTGACGCCCTTCTCATATGCAGAAAAAATGGCACCCAGGCTTTCTCTTTGATAATCTCGTAACAGAAAGGGCAACAACGGTTCCTCACCTGGGAGTGCAGAAGAGTTCCTTCTCGATCGGTTCCCCAATCAAGCCTCAAGTCGGTCAGGCCTTCTAGCTTACCGTGGCCTCGGCACTTCCTACTTTTTACACATCTTTCACATACTTATTAAGGGTCGTTTTTTGCAAGGCGGAATATTTTAATCATTCTCAGGGGAAGGGTTTTCAGTGTCCTCGACCACTAATGCAACGCCGGCGACTTTCTCTCCCCCGTTAATCTCAAAAACTTTTACTCCTTGCGTATTTCGGCCGATCACTCGCAAATCAGCGATAGCCAGTCGAATTATTCTCCCTGTGTCCGTAATAAGCATCAGATTATCCGATTCAACAACCTGTTGCACACCAACAACATTTCCGGTCTTCGCCGTCACTCTCATGGTGGCAACACCTTTCCCCCCCCTGGCCTGGACGCGATATTCTGCTACAGACGACCGCTTACCGTACCCCTTTTCTGAGACGGTCATGACTGAATGTTGTGCCTCAAGAATCTCAAGAGAAACCACCCTATCACCAGTACCAAGATTGATGCCTCGCACTCCGGCAGTATTCCTCGCGGTAGGCCTCACATCATTCTCCGAAAATCGGATGGATTGTCCCGCGCTCGTCGAGAGCAAAATGTCACGGTTACCATCGGTCATACTGACCCCTATGACTTCGTCGCCAGGTGCAAGGTTAATCGCGATCACGCCACCCTGACGAGGCTTGGCATAAGACATCAGGTTGGTTTTTTTAATCTGTCCCCGACGTGTTGCAAAGACCGCGTGATTCCCCTCCTGAAATTCTCGTACAGGTAGGACGGCAGAAACTTTCTCCCCTTTTTGTAAGCTAATTAAATTCACAATAGCTTTGCCTCGAGACACCCGGCCACCTTCTGGTATCTCGTACACCTTCACCCAATGCACTCGGCCAAGTGTTGTAAAAAAGAGCAAAAACGCATGGGAGGAGGAGACGAATATGTGCTCAACAAAATCCTCATCGCGAGTGGTCGTTCCGGTTTTTCCCTTGCCGCCTCGGCGCTGTGATTGATAGACCGATGTGGGTTGCCGCTTGATATATCCAGCGTGCGATATTGTAACTACGACGTCCTCCTCGGCAATTAGATCCTCTATCGCGACGTCCGCACCATACGGATCTATTGCGGATAATCGCTCATCTCCGTATTTTGTGACTACATCACTCAATTCATCACGGATCATATTGTCTACTTGGTTTGAATTTGAGAGCATCGTGACTAGTCTCGAAATGTAAGCGACAAGGGAATTATGCTCCTTATACAAACTGTCCTGCTCTAGCTGAGTCAGTCTCTGCAGGCGCATATCCAAAATTGCCTGTGCCTGGCCGTTACTTAGGCGCAGGCGGTCCCTCAGCTCATTTCGCGCCTCATTCGGTGATGCCCCACCACGGACTATCCTTATCACCGTATCAAGCTCTTCGAGGGCGCAACGTAACCCCTCCAAAATATGCAGGCGCCTTCGCGATTTAGACAAATCATGCTGCGCCTTCCTTGTAATGATCCGACGTCGGTGCTCCAGAAAGTGAGTTAACAGCTGCTTGAGGGACAAGACCTTTGGCCTTCCATCTACAATGGCCAGTAAAATAATACCGAACGAATCTTGCAACGGGGTCATCTTGTACAGCTGATTCAGTACCACGTCCGGTATGACATCGCGCTTCAATTCAACGACAAGACGCATTCCCTCTCTGTCCGACTCATCACGCAGATCACTTATGCCCTCAATACGCTTTTCGTTAACAAGGTCCGCCATCCGCTCGATCAGCCGTGCCTTGTTAACCTGGTAAGGCAACTCCGTGACAATGATGCGGGATTTACCGGAAGGGAGGTCTTCTATCGTCGCTTTGGACCTGATGGATATTATACCGCGTCCACTTTCGTAGGCTTGTTCGATTCCCCGAATTCCCTGTATCGTCGCACCAGTCGGAAAATCAGGTCCCGGCACTACATTCATCAATTCTGGAAGGCTGATGTCCGGTTTCGCAATAATCGCCAAAAGCGCAGAGACAATTTCGCCAAGATTGTGCGGCGGGATGTTTGTCGACATCCCGACGGCGATACCGGAAGCGCCGTTTACAATCAAATTCGGGATTTTCGTAGGAAGAACCTCAGGCTCCACACTGGAATCGTCGTATGTGGGCACGAAAGAAACCGTGCCTCGCTCTAAATCCGCCAATAGCTCGCCCGCTAAACGGCTCATGCGGACTTCGGTGTAGCGCATGGCCGCAGGAGAGTCTCCGTCGACAGAACCGAAGTTACCTTGTCCGTCCACAAGCGGATAACGTAACGAAAAAGATTGGGCCATACGCACAACGGTTTCATAGACTGCAGAATCACCGTGAGGATGGTATTTGCCTATGACGTCGCCAACAATCCGGGCGGATTTTTTGTACGGTCGGTTCCACTCCGTGCCTATCTCACGCATCGCATAAAGGACTCGTCTGTGCACCGGCTTTAAACCATCACGGACGTCAGGCAAAGCGCGTCCAATGATAACGCTCATTGCGTAATCCATGTACGATTGCCGCATTTCCTCCTCGATAGCAACGCTAGTGAATTCTTCTGGCACGCAGCACCTCCACCTTTCCTATGGCATTAGCCCAGGTCCAGACTAACATAGACAGTAAGGCGTTAGCAGTGCCGTGGTGCATGCAGTTGCTTTGTTAGAAAAGTAGGTTACAATCAGCCGCCCGTGAGCGAATCGTCACCTTTTCCCACCTTTTCAGATATCTTTAAGCAGTGGTGCACGGCCGCAGGCCTTAAGGCATCCAACTTTGTGGTTTATCTAGGAAAACATTCAGGAAAGACGGAAAGGGCATACTACCATTATGCTCGAGCAATGGTATGGGAATCCGACCTGAGCCAAGTTAGTCCCGAGGCAGCAGCAAAACGTATCTCCAACGCCATTCGTCATAACATTAGCCAAACGAATCTTCGGCGACGTTTTGAATCCTATAAACAGGCCCGGGGAATCGTTGCCTCTTTCATCCGGAAAAGCCGCTCGCAAAAAGAATGGGTTGCTCCAGTTTCAACGCAACGACGTGTGGACAAGGCAAAAAAAGCTATCCTGGTTTGGGAGGCGGACATGTCAAAATTTATTGATATAGGCACAACTAACGGAATGGCGCCATCGGTGGGTAGTCGGCCTCGTCACACAGGCTGAGTAAGAGCCAACCAGCATCAAAGAATATCGGTCGACAATAACCTAAGCAAATCAACTGGCACGCGCGTAGCGCTTACTTGTCTGTCGCCGAAAACCCGGATCGGTTTGAAGGGCGCTACGAACCTGTCCGAGTTCACCTATAGCAATAGGCACTCCATTCCTATACGCGATAACATCGCCCGCAAGGGGTGACAGACGTTTTCCAGGTGTAATGATTCCGACTAAATTTAACGGATCGGCCGAGTGCACGAGAACGATATTCCCAGCGTCCTCTGTCCTACTGATAGCTCTCATCGTATCAACCGCTGCCGGTACGGCAAACTGTTCACCTACGAAGCCCGAGACAAACCGCCCTCCTCGCACTTGGCCCTGACCCTCAAGTTGTCTCAGGCGAGGCAGGAGGTCCCTCCACGACGGCCCGTGCTTTTCTTTAACAAGAAGATCCCGAAATACGATCCCATAACGGAGCAGTAGTTGCTCGACCCAAAATACTTGTAGGTCCTCACCACAGCGCTGTTCCTCGTCAAAACGTTTAAGCACGGACCAACGTCCCGTTTGTAGTTTCTGTCGACCTAATTTCTTGGGGTCTAAAATACGTCGCCGACCAGATTTATGCCCTCCCCTTTTTGCTGCGGGGGTCAACAGACTGCGGAGCCCGGCGACACCATCTCCTGTAACAAGCCCATTCCTCACAAGTTCCCACAATGCCTGTTCAACTTCTGCTGGTAAGCGGCCAACAGCCTTGCCAATCTCGTACACAAATGAGGCACCCACCTCATTTAGGAACCCAAATACCTCCTGAGCCTTTTGGGTAAGAGTACTGCCTGCCCTAGACGAAGGAGCCCCTCGTACCAGCTCCTCAACGTTTTCTCTCAGAAAAAAGCCTAGTGGTGTCGC
>CAZSWX010000080.1:0-3113 GCA_964610865.1 uncultured Enterobacteriaceae bacterium | reverse complement strand
TCACACCATTCCACGCCTGAACGTCCAGAACGAAATACCCCCTGTAAAACCGTCCCTAGAGATTCCAACCGGAACAACGCCGCATCCACCTTTGAAAGAGGAATGTCCAGTTTGGTGGATAACTCCTCACCACTAGTTGGTCCCAAACATTCCATCCATCCCCGAATAATTTGGACCACTGGCTCCTCCGACCCACCGTAATCGGATTCTTCAACCGCCACAGCAGCAGAGAGCTCACATTGATACACAACGCTAGCAACTTCGAGCCGCTCAGTAGGCGCTACGAAACTCTTACCGGTACTGGTCTCAAACAGACACAGGCGCCCAGACCCACTTAGCTCGCCTACGTAACTGCTCCACGATGGCGGCATCTCCTGCGTCGGATAGATGCACAGGGTGAGCAACAAGTCGTGCAGTTCTTCGGCGGACCGAACCTCGGGCCATGCTTGGTTCTTCACCTCATCGATAGCATTCTGGTCGAGTGCCCCTATGCCATTAGCGATAGTAGGGTCAACGCGTCGTAATGACACTGCCCGTGCACGACGCTCCTCAAGGGGAGCGTCATCAAGAAAGGCATAGGGGTTTGCGTTGAGTATCTCGTGCGACATAGGGGAGGGATTAGGTGTCTCGGCTACAACGGTTTCGGTGGAGCCGGAACGGACGTTCTCTAACAATCTCTTCAGTCCCGGAAAGTCCATCGCTTCAAAAAGACAATTTGAAATCGTTTCATCCACCAGGGGATGCGCCGGCAGGTCAACCGGGCCAGGGTGATTGTCCCCACACGCCGCCTGTTCTGGGAACACAGCCGCCAACAGGTCGTCGGCCCGCATACGTTGCAATGGCATGGGCACGCGTTTCCCTCCCGCGTGCCTTAGTAATGCAAGCGCACGCGTACTGTTCCAACGCCATCTGTTGGTGAACATCGGAGACTGCAGTGCTGCCTGCACCAAATCGGCCTTGACTGTGTTCGAAGAGACCATTGAAAAAACAGATTCCAAAGGAAAGCTGTGTTGCTCACCGAGCGAAATCACCACCCCATCATCGGTCGCCGCGGCCTGGAGTTCGAAGTCGAAAGAAACACAGAACCGCTTCCTCAAAGCCAAGCCAAGCGCTCTGTTGATCCGACCCCCAAGCGGCGAATGTATGACTAGTTGCATTCCTCCGGCTTCGTCAAAGAATCGTTCGACTACCATTCGCTCACCAGTGGGGACGGCGCCGAGAATAGCTACCGTGTCGAATATGTATTCTGTTATCTGCCTCGCTCCCCATTCTGTTAGGCCGATCTCTTTTATCAGCCAATGCTGCGCAGCAGCATTGTCCGGTAGGTGCCCGGCTACTGCCTCTCTCAAACTCGACACCGCGTTAGAGAGTTCATAAGTTCTGGCGGGCGCCTCCCCCAGCCAAAAAGGAATGCTCGGAGGCGCGCCTTGAGCGTCGACCACACGGATACGCCCATTCTCAACGCGGCGAATTCGCCATGAACTATTACCAAGTAGGAAAATATCACCTGCAAGACTTTCGATTGCAAAGTCCTCATTAACAGTGCCTACGAAGGTCTCATTGGGCTCTTGAATGACTCTATAATCAGCAACATCTGGAATCGCACCGCCGCAAGTAATCGCCGCGAGACGGGCACCCCTTCGAGGGCGCAATATCTTGTTCACACGATCAAAATGAATATGAGCCGATCGCCTTCCTCGTCGGGTCGATACGCCGTCCGCCAACATTCGGAGAACTGCATCGAAATCTTCTTTTTGCAGAGTATGGTACGGATATGCTTTTCGTACTAAAGACCACACAAATTCTTCTGTCACTTCATCGTGAGAGGCAACGAGTGCGACTATCTGTTGGGCGAGTATATCGAGCGCATTTTCTGGGACCTGGATGCGATCGAGGTGCCCGGCACGGACGGCCCACACTGCCGCGGCAGACTGCACCAAATCGTCCCGGGTAAAAGGGAAAATGATGCCCTTCGGGACGGCGCCAAGAAAATGTCCGGATCTACCGACGCGCTGAAGCAAAGCAGCCAGGGAACGAGGCGCACCAAGGTGACAGACCAAATCAACATGCCCCACATCGATTCCCAATTCGAGCGAGGCAGTGGCTACTATGACCGGCACGAGGCCGTTTTTCAGGTTTTCCTCAGCACTCAACCGTGCGGTACGGGACATGCTCCCATGATGTGCAACTACCTTATCCTTACCAAGCCGCTCACTAAGCGCGTGAGCAACACGTTCTACAAGGCGTCGCGTGTTGGCAAAGACAATGGTAGTGCGGTGGGTTTCGACCAGCCGAACGAGACGATCATACGTTTCATCTCTGATCTCATGGGAGGCAATGGGGCCGAGCTCGATATCCGGAGTCGCAACAGAAAGGTCCAATTCCCGCTTGTGGCCAACATCGACAATCGTGCACTGAGGCGTGGAATGAATGCAACGATCCTGCCCTACAAGCAGCCGAGCAATCTCCGAGATGGGCCGTTGAGTGGCAGACAAACCAATCCGCTGAACCTTTTTCCCAACCAGTGCATCCAAGCGCTCAAGAGTAAGTGCCAAATGAAGGCCGCGTTTATCGCCTGCTACGGCATGTATTTCATCGACTATCACGGTTTCGACTTGGTCAAGGATTGCCCGACTCTTCTCAGCGGTTAGCAGGATATAGAGCGATTCCGGCGTCGTTACGAAAATATGTGGGGGATGTTTGATGTGCCGTTGCCGATCCTTGGTAGGCGTGTCGCCGGTACGGACACCATGACGAATCTGCGGCACGGCGTATGGACTATTTTTCGCCATTTCTTGCACACCGCGCAGAGGCTGCTGCAATGTTTTCGCAATGTCATTCCCAAGTGCCTTGAGAGGAGAAACGTAAAGGACGTAAGTTTTTTCCTCCAGGTGGTCCGCCACCGACGCACGTACCAATCGGTCAATGGCACATGCAAACGCGGCAAAAGTCTTTCCAGAACCAGTAGGCGCAGCAAGTAAGGTGTCATCACCGGCGTAAATGGACTCCCACCCCTGTGTTTGTACTGGAGTAGGCGTTCCGAAAGTTTCATCGAACCAATCAGCCACTAAGGGGTGGAAAAGTCTCCTGTGAAGATCCGGAGGGCTAGGCAT
>CAZSWX010000079.1:0-7784 GCA_964610865.1 uncultured Enterobacteriaceae bacterium | reverse complement strand
CGCCCATCTATATTGACGATACTCCGGGTCAAAATATTTTAGAACTGCGAGCCAAAGCTCGCAGGCTCAAGCGTGAAGCCAACCTAGGTATAATTGTAATAGACTATTTGCAGTTAATGAGGGGTCTGACGGCCCAGGAGAATCGGACTCAAGAATTGGCGGAGATCTCTCGCAGCTTAAAAGCGTTAGCGAAGGAATTGGCCATCCCAGTTGTTGCACTGTCCCAATTGAATCGTCAGGTAGAGCTACGTTCCGATAAACGACCGGTGATGTCGGACATTCGGGAGTCGGGCAGCATCGAGCAGGACGCCGATGTAATAATGTTTATCTACCGAGACGAGGTATATCATGCTGAATCCGACGAGACCGGTACAGCAGAAATCATAATAGGAAAGCAGCGAAATGGTCCGACAGGCACCGTTCGTCTCGCGTTCAGAAGCGAGTACACAAGGTTTGATAGCTTGATAGATAACGCGGCAGAGTTGGACGACGAACTGCAGGAAGATGCTTAGCGGGAGGAGTGGGTTCCTTGGGCCTTCAAACTGCTTAGGATAATTCTGACCTGGGATTCCGGGTCGGCGGCGGTCGCAATTTCACTGATCATTGCGACCGCGTTAGCCCCGGCTCGAAGAGTCGCGGGTGCCCGCGACAATGTGATTCCTCCGATGGCTACTATGGGTATTTTGATGCGACTACGAACCTGACGGAGCTGTTCCAATCCGCGGGGGCTATAACCAGTTTGCTTCGTAGTCGTCGGAAATAAGGGTCCAAAACCGACGTAGTCTGCGCCTTCCTCTTCCGCGACCCGTGCCTGCTCGGCGTTGTGTGTAGATACACCAATGACTTTGCGATCTCCTAAAAGTTTTCGGGCAACCTTGATGGGTAGATCTTCTTGACCTAGATGGACCCCTTCCGCGTTGGTCGCGAGACAGATGTCCAACCGATCGTTTATGATCAGAGTTACGCCGTGATTGGAACATATACGTTTGACTTCCGATGCTATGCGCAGAAATTCCTGGGAAGACTCTCCTTTCGCGCGGAGTTGGACCAACGATGCGCCTCCGACGCAGAGAGATTGGACCAGGAGATCGTACCTGACACCAGGTCGTCCAACCGTGTCAGCAATTGCATAGAGAGGGCTTCGCATGAGAACGGCCATAAGATGTCGTTAGGGGGGAGCAGTCTTTTTACTTTTTGCTAGCTATTTTCAAGTCGGTCATTTTTTTTCGAAGTGTGTTTCTGTTGATACCTAAAATTTCAGCCGCTTTCACTTGGTTTCCAGCGGTATGCTCAAGGGTGAACTCAATCAGTGGTTCTTCGATGAGAGCGATGATTCGGGCGTACAAGTCCTTCTGGTTACTTTGAAATTGGTTACGTAGGTAAGATGAAATTTGGCGTTTCAGCGCGTCACCTAAAGGCAACTCGTCAACATCCGAATGAGTGGATACGGTGACTTTTCCTAATGATAGGTCAGAGGGCGTTAACTTGGGACTTGGACTCAGCACCGCCGCGCTAACAAGCGCGTTTTCTAACTCACGGACGTTCCCAGGCCAGGAGTAGCTACTGAGGAGTGACAGAGCCTCTGACGTCACCCCTTTCGCCGTGGTGTCCATGTTTATGGCGATTTTTGATAGAAAATGTCGCGTCAATTCGGGAATGTCTTCCCGCCGTTCTCGTAGAGGCGGCAGCGTGATAGGTACCACTTTGACCCTAAAATAGAGATCCTCTCGAAACCGTTGCTTCTCCACCGCGACGGCCAAGTCTTGGTTGCTGGCGGCAATGATACGAACGTCCGTTCGTTGTAATTGACTTCCCCCAACGCGGGTAAATTCTCGTTCTTGAATAACGCGGAGGAGCTTTGCCTGGAGCGGCAGCGGCATGTCCGCGATCTCGTCTAAAAATAAAGTCCCGCCGTTCGCTTGTTCGAATTTGCCACTGTGACGTTCACTGGCGCCAGTGAAGGCGCCCTTTTCGTGTCCAAACAACTCGCTTTCCAGTAGTTCGAGGGGGATGGCCGAGCAATTTATCGGAACGAAAGGACCGCGCCATCGGGAAGAGTAATGATGAAGAACCTTAGCAACAAGCTCCTTCCCGGTACCACTTTCCCCCTGAATTAACACTGTAGCGTCGCTGGATACTATACGGCCAATAGTCTTGTAGACTTGCTGCATCGAAGGGCCGCTCCCAATTATTTGCTCGTTTTTCGCAGCTATCGGCGGATGGGTGTGTGGTGTGTTGGCAGCTAATCTGCTTGCCTCCAGAGCGCGACCTGCCAAAATGCGAACATCCTCGAGGTCAAACGGTTTTGGGAGATAATCAAAGGCCCCGCTTTTCATAGATTCAATGGCATTGGTCAACGTTGTCTGCCCGGTCATTATAATAACGGGTAGGGTGACTTCGAGATCTTTTATCTTTTGTAAAACATCTAAACCGTTCAGGCCGGGCATTCTAATATCAAGAAAAGCAAGATCGAACGGTCGTTCTTGGATTACCTTCCATGCAATTTCTCCATCGGCAGCTGTCTCGACTTCGTAACCTTCAGCGTTCAAAGTCTCGGCCAATACACGCCGTATGAGTTCCTCATCGTCCGCGACTAAAATGTTTGTTTTCAATGATCTATCCTATAAGGACGGCACCGGTAGATAAACTTGAAAGGAGGCGCCATGGCCGTTCCTACTTTTTACGCGGATCGTACCGCCGTGCTGTGCAATGATTTGTTGGCTGATTGCAAGCCCCAGACCAGTTCCGTTACTTTTCGTGGTGAAAAATGGAGTAAACAATTGTGGTAGATGAGCGCCCGCGATTCCTGGACCGTTGTCGTCAAAGCTGATGCATAAGAAGCGCCCGGATGGGGGCCTTTCGTTTTTGTTTGCCGTCGCGGGTGCAAGTCCCTCGGTGGAGGGTGCGGTTATACCTATGCCAGGTTCAATTCTTGAGACGAACCTGCCGGAACCACGCAGGAGGTGAAAATCAGTAACCATCTTCGTCGCTATTCGTAGCGTCCCTTCATGTGATCCGCTCAAAGCCTGAGAGCTGTTTATGATTAGGTTCCTAAAAACTTGGGAGAGTCGCATGTCGTCGCCGATAATTGGGGGTAGGCTCGGGTCGAAATGGGTTTGCACTACTATATTATTGTCTAATGCAGCACTTTCCAACAGAAGCACTTCACTGATTGTCTTATGGATGTTTACCAAACCGGTATCCAACTGAGAGTTTCCCGACAAGTTGAGGAGTCGCTCGAGTAATAGTCCTAAACGGTCAATTTCACGGATCATTATATCCGCATACTCGGACACTGTCGCTGGATCACTCTGGCTGCCTTGAAGCAGCTGAGCTGCACCACGCATCCCGGCAAGGGGGTTTTTTATTTCGTGGGCAAGGCCGGCCGCCAAAATGCGGAGCGCGGCTAACCGTTCGTCCCTTAGTTTCTCTTCCTCTAACTCTTTCTGGTAGCTGAGGTCGTGTAAGACAAGTACGAAACCTAATGAGCAGTTATCTTTGTCGAATATCGGAGAGCAAGTGATCCGTACGGGAATGACACATTGATTTCTGTCCCGTAAGTCGCCTTCCTCGGCTGTTCGGCTATTCCCTGAGTTTTGTGCCCTGGTAACTAGAGAAGTGACCCACGAGTTGTCGCGGAATACTACATTATAAGTCGCACCGTAAACCTGCGTCTGGGCAACGCCAGTCAATGACTCAGCCGCCGCATTGAAAAAGGTAATCTTTTTGTCACGGTCAATTATGATCAACCCCTCTTTGAGGTAAGTGGCGATGTGTTCCCAGTGTCCAGTTGGGAAGGTGGATTTAGGAATCGGATGGGACGTTTTTGATTGTGTCACTCTCGTTCCCATGTCAAACCTGGTTTTTCTTGTCAAGAAGGGGTTGCAAAACGTGTACCAGCCAGGGTAAGGTGTATCGGCATGCGAGATCCGGAGGCGCTGTGTAGCCACGTCGCACAAGCTCTGGTCAACGCCCTATGTGCGAAAGGCTCCGTACGTCTTAGGACTGAACAGGCGAAAGTGGCGAAAAAAATAGCCGATACTTTCGTTGAGAATTTCCGCGCTGAGGCGAAATTAGAGCGGGAGGCGGAACTGTTAGCGGACCAACACTTGGATGATTCATCAACGGTGGACCGTCATAGGGTGGTTCAGTTAATTAAGCGCAAATTAGCAGATGAGAGAGACTTTGCTCTATGAGCGATCTTTCGGACAGTCGTATAACGGTACTAGCTCGGGCCGCGTTGAGAGTGATAGGGAGTGAAGGTAAAATAGTAAATGAAAGGGGCGCATTGAACGAGACTAAGCGCATACTCGGTACTTTTTTTCAAAGTAGCGATGCCATAGAGGCGGCGATCAGAAAAAAGATACGATCACTTTCGAGGAAGGTTGAACGAGGTACAGCGGAATGGGATGTCCTCTACCGTCGTTATCTTGAGGAAGAAACGCAAAAACGGAAATTCTAACGCGTTGACGGTTGACAACATAGAAAGAGTGATTAATTTCCTCACATCCTGAGTGGGGTACCCACTCTGTTTATAAACGTGTAAATAAAGACGTTTGAGAGAAAGGAGATAAAGGTATGAAAATTCGACCTTTACAGGATCGGATTATTGTTAAGCGGATTGCGGAAGAGGAAAAGACCGCTGGTGGAATCATCATTCCGGATACCGCGAAAGAGAAGCCCCAAGAGGGTAAAGTGACGGCCGTAGGCAATGGTAAAGTCGGAGAAGACGGTAAGGTCACGCCACTCGATGTGAAGAAAGGCGACAAGGTGCTGTTTGGCAAATATGCCGGTACCGAGGTGAAGATTGATGGGGCTGAGCAGTTGATCATGCGTGAGGACGACATCCTTGGTGTGATTGAAGGATAACGAAGGATATTTATGGAGGATCAAGAATGGCTGCAAAGCTTGTAAAATTCGCGCAAGATGCGAGGGACAAAACGTTGAAAGGCGTAAATGTTCTGGCCGATGCTGTGACGGTTACGCTCGGCCCTAAAGGGCGCAACGTGGTAATAGAGAAATCGTTTGGTGCGCCTAATGTGACGAAAGACGGTGTGACAGTTGCCAAAGAGATAGAGCTCGAAGATAAATTCGAGAACATGGGCGCCCAAATGGTCAAAGAGGTAGCAAGCAAGACCTCGGATGTCGCTGGGGACGGAACTACCACCGCTACAGTGCTCGCAAGAGCCATCTATGCAGAAGGTGTGAAGATGGTTGCTGCCGGCCACGACCCTATGAGTATCAAACGTGGGATCGATAAGGCCGTCACGGCTATGGTGGGGGAATTGCGGGGATTGTCCAAATCCACTCGAGATCAGACAGAGATCGCTCAAGTGGGAACTATCTCCGCCAACAATGATTCGACGATAGGTGGAATTATTGCCGAGGCTATGAACAAAGTTGGTCGGGAAGGGGTGATCACTGTTGAGGAAGCGAAAGGGTTGGAGACCACCCTGGATGTGGTGGAGGGCATGCAGTTTGATCGCGGTTACTTGTCGCCCTACTTCGTGACGGACCCCGAACGTATGGAGTGCGTGTTCGAGGACGTATATCTTTTGATTCATGAAAAAAAGATATCTGCCATGAAAGATCTTCTCCCGGTATTGGAGGCAGTGGCCAAGAGTGGGAAGCCATTGATCATTGTAGCTGAAGACATCGAGGGCGAGGCATTGGCTACCTTGGTTGTAAACAAGATCCGGGGCACCCTGCAATGTGCGGCGGTAAAGGCACCTGGGTTTGGCGATCGAAGAAAAGCCATGTTAGAAGACATTGCGATCCTTACGGGTGGCAGGGTGATCGCTGAAGAGTTGGGTGTAAAATTAGAGAGTTTGACCCTCAGCGATCTAGGTAAAGCCAAGCGTCTAGTCGTAGATAAGGACAACACTACCATTGTAGATGGATCGGGTAAGAAAGCCGACATCGAAGGTAGGATCAACCAGGTTCGTGCGCAGATTGACGAAACAACGTCGGACTACGACCGCGAAAAGTTGCAAGAGCGCTTGGCCAAGATGATCGGCGGTGTCGCTGTTATTCAAGTCGGTGCGGCAACTGAGATCGAAATGAAGGAAAAAAAGGCTCGGGTGGAAGACGCCCTACATGCTACGCGGGCGGCTGTCGAGGAAGGTATCGTGCCTGGTGGCGGTGTTGCTCTGATTCGTTCCTCCAGCAAGCTTGACAAAGTTCAGGCGAGCGAAGAGGAGCAGGTTGGCGTGGGTATCATCCAACGTGCGGTCCAAGAGCCATTACGGTGGATTTCATCGAATGCTGGAGAAGAAGGTTCAATCATTCTTGATAGAGTTCGCAACAGCAAGGGATCTAATGGTTTCAACGCTGCGAACGGTAAATTTGAGGATCTAATTAAGGCAGGAATTGTTGACCCGACGAAGGTTGTTCGCACTGCATTGCAAAATGCGTCCTCAGTCGCGGGGTTGCTCCTGACTACTGAAGCGACAGTCGCAGAAAAGCCGGACGATAAGGGCGGTGCGGGAGCGGCGATGCCTCCAATGCCTCCGGGTGGAATGGGCGGCATGGGCGGCATGGGCGGTATGGGCGGTATGATGTAGAAAGTTTCTCTTGAGGAGAGTACGCTTAGCCTTGAGATAAAAAAGGGCCCTATTTATATGGGGCCCTTTTTACGTTTTGAGGTGCGTTCAATCGTTGCCACTAAGGCCGGTAATACGAATGCCCGCCGAGTGCACTTTGTTTCTAATGTTTAAGCGTATGAGCAAAGCAGTTATAGGCTCAATCAAGCTTGCGGCAGCTAGGGGACCGACGTCCACGGGGTTGATCCCCAGTTTTTCAATTAAGTCACATACGACAGGTCGTGCATCTTTATCCCCGCATACCAAAACATCGCAATCTATGTGCGCCTTTACGTCTCGCAACAAGTGAGCCGAGATATTTTGCAATGCGCACACGACCTGCACGTTATCGCCTAGCAACTCTTTCGCCTCCTGCGTTGCGGAACCCGCATGTGGCATCATAACTCGCCTGGCATTGTCCGGGTCCAGTGGGACCGAAACGTCCACAAAAATCTTACCCTGAACGTATTCTTTTACTGTTTTTATCGTCTTTTCGTGAGCCGAGTAAGGTACTGTGATGAACACAACGTCGGCCTCTTTTGCGGCCGTGACGTTGTCCGTCCCTCGCAGTAACTTGTTGCCCAATTCTTGATTGAGTTCCTCCGCCACTTTCTCTCCTTTTTCCCGCTGGCGAGAACCAATGATAACGTCTTCTTTATTGAGGGCCCATCTTAGTGCTAGGCCAGGACCTTGCTCACCTGTCCCGCCCAAAATAGCAATTTTCACTTTTTCCTTCCTCCTTAAAAATGGATGTCTCCTTTTGATCTATTACTAGCTAAATGTACGTTCGCATTATTCCGACAACCTCTGATTTCCAAATCATCTCGGCAGTCTAGCGCGATTGGGTTCGAAACACGAGGACCGCCCTTTCCCTTTTCTGGCCAAATGAGAGAGGCTATAAAGTGTGCGAGTATGGACTGGAAATGAGAATTGAGTTCCAGACGGTAAACAACACTGTGCATTTCTTTAGAACTAGGTATCTTCTACCTGGTCTCGTCAAAATGTTGTTCCGATAGCTGCCAGGGTGACGAGAACATAATATCTAACAAAGAGTAAACTAACCAAAGAATTCTTCGACGTTTCCGGAAATTACGGGAATATTTTCTACGCCGCTATTTCGGAACACGCGAAAAAGAACGGTTTCGCCCGCGGGCCGGCTCCAGAGTTGTTGATAAAACAGCCGACGATCAGTCGTTTCATCTT
>CAZSWX010000078.1:0-7878 GCA_964610865.1 uncultured Enterobacteriaceae bacterium | reverse complement strand
CGTGAGGGGTTGGCCATCGTTGACCAAGCCCTAGATATTACTGATGCCGCATGCGATTAGCGACTTGTTCCATAACATTGTTGGACCATATCGGGACTATCAGAGGGTGAACAAATCGGCTCGCGTGGGTGAGCGCCTCTCGAAAACGAATTACCTTACCAATATGATCGACGCAGTGCGTACTGCACCAAGCTGATCAGGCGTTGAACAAATTAACGAGGAGCTCACTGCGCGCACGGTATGGTTTCTGGACATTTTAGCGATCTCTCTAGTATAATAAAAAAATGAAGGTATGTTGTTCTCCCGATGATGGTTTTGACGAGGAAGATGATGATGAACGGTGCCCGTGTACCGTGCTTGTCCGATGGCCACAAAAAAACCGAGGCGAAGCGTCGCCTTCCAGGTGAAGATCTTCCTGGGCGAGAAAGACACGAAGAGGAAAATGCGGGGTATTTGTGTACCGCGTGTTTTTGGGTGGGCGTTCGGCCGCAAGGACCCATTGGGCTCTTCAATTCAGACTGGCTTTCTTGGGGTGTTATCGCGATGCTGGGATGGCTCGCATTTGAGACCTCGGGCCTAGGAACCTATGTCCTGATTTCCTCAGTGGTGACTGCGGGTGGATGTTCTCTGTGGCGTCGTCTTCGTCGCGTGGATGCTTGCCCGTCCTGTGGGATGAGACAGTTGATATCTGAGGAGCATGCTTACCCACCAAACTGTGCCCACTTTCTTTTTTGCGCTGGGCCCGGTGGCAGACGGGTTAGCAAGTCATTGTCGACCTAAACATTCTATCCGGCACGCACATGTCACAACGGCGAAGGGATTCGAATTCGGAACTCTCTCTCGTTATAATCGTCAGGAACGAATTGGTTTGATGCTTCTCGTCGCTCATATGTAGCCAATATTCTGTGCGCCTGCGTGCCATACTCAATTTTATAGTTTTCCTTAATACGGTGGCGTGATTTCTCGCTGTTTCGGTGTTATATTGAACGCCCTTCTGTCGTCATCAGTTTGCTAAAATGCTACCATCGGATTCTTTTCTAGGGCGAGGAACCCATAGTACTACGAACTACACGCGGTGCGTCGCAAATTGTGCGACCGAGAAAGTCTGACTGTGCAAAGGCATTTCTTCGATTTGTCTAGCGTACAGGGGTCACGGCGACCGATCGAAGCTTTTGCCTTCGACCTGGACAGCACTCTGACTCGTCCATACCTGGATTTCTCCCGGTTACGTGCCACGCTTGGGTGCCCCGAGGGAGATATCCTCCGGTGGGCGGAAGCTTTACCAGAACGGTCCCGGATCGAGGCGCTCGCGGTCATCGCTGCGTTCGAAGAAGATGGCGTTGAGCAAGCTGAATGGAATGACGGCGCCGAGCAGACATTAGCAGAAATACAAGGCCTGGGTTTTCCCGTCGCAATTATTACGCGAAATAGTCGCGCGTCTTTGATAGCCGTTAGCCGACAGCTTGGTATTAGGGTAAATGCAATGGTCTCCCGAGACGATGCCGCGCCGAAGCCTAATCCGGCTGGAGTTCGATTAGCCGCGACGGCTTTGGGCGTTGAAGTCAGGGCGATGCTCATGGTGGGTGATTTCCGCCACGACATCCAAGCGGGTCGAGCGGCAGGCGCGATGACGGTGTTGCTTACCAACGGGAAAGACTTTAGTTCATCAGTAAAGCCCGATCTCATTATTTCCCGATTGCCGGAGTTGTTGGTTTACATAGAGACCGAGACATTTGGCTGACGAGAGGAACAGAGTTACACAACCCAACTCGGCAGCGAAATGTTGCCTCAGGCCTATCAAAGTCTTCTGCATTTTTTGATGACCGATAACGTCTGACGGCCCCCGAAGAATTGCCTGCCCTCATTTCCTAATAGACAGCGAGTAGAGGAGCTTTTAGCCAAATATTTTGTGTACCCTAGTAAGTGAAAATGAGATGGATACCTCGCGAGGGTGTCATTGCTGGAACCGCGTTTTGTTGGGAGGGAAAATGTTGAAAACACCCCTGTGTGAACGTGTGGGCATTGAATGCCCGATTTTTTCGGTGGGTATGGGTGGAGGGATGGCGGGGCCGCGGCTCGTTTCCGCGGTCTCTAATGCTGGCGGATGTGGGGTTTTGGGTTTGGGCGGTGTGCCGGCTAATCATACGAGGCAACAGATTCGGGAGGTGCGCGCTATGACCAAACGGGTGTATGGCGTGAATATTATTTTGCCGCTGTTGCAAGAAGGGCAGATTGAGACTTGCCTTGACGAATCGGTACCTTTGATTATCTTTTTCTGGGGAAGTCCGGAACCCTACGTCGCCGAGGCCCATAGCCATGGCGTGAAGGTGCTGGTGCAGGTTGGCACTGTAGAAGAGGCCGTTATGGCGGCAGAGGCGGGGGTAGATGCCATAATAGTACAGGGTGCGGAGGCGGGCGGGCATGTTCGCGGTCATATATCTTTATCAACATTTCTTCCTCTGGTCGTCGATGCGGTAAATCCTATTCCGGTCATAGCTTCTGGCGGAATAGCGAATGGTCGAGGCCTAGCGGCGGCCCTGGCCTGTGGTGCCCAGGCGGTTTCACTGGGCACTCGTTTTCTCGCTAGCGCGGAAGCCTGTGCCCATAATGAATACAAAAGGCGAATAGTTACTAGTAATTCCAAAGATACTGTGCGTACCACATTGTTCGATGTTGGGTGGCCGAGTGCGGATCATCGTGTACTCCGTAATCGGGCACTTACGGATTGGGAGAAAGCTGGAAGACCCCGACCTGGAGAGCGGCCCGGAGAGGGCAGGAGCATCGGTACAATGCGGATGGCGGAAAAAGTTATATCCGTGCCGAAATATTCGGTGTTCCCACCTCGGGAGAGTTTCGTAGGTGATGTCGAGAATATGGTGTTATATGCTGGAGAGTCTTGCGGCTTAATTCATGATATTAAGCCCGCTGAACAAATTGTGCGGGAGATCTCAGCTGGGGCAGAGACTACGCTGAAGAAGCTTCCGGCTCTGTACCTTTAGATCAAGTCAGTAAGGACGAAAGGTGGATCAGAGATGAAACGATTGGACCGCAAAGTAGGTTTGGTGACCGGTGGAGGCTCCGGAATTGGCCGGGCGACGTGTCGGCTTTTTGCTGAGGAGGGGGCCCGTGTTGCCGTCGTAGACTTTGATGAGGCGGCGGGCCGGAGGACTGTTAGTGAGATAGAGTCTAGTGGAGGCGCTGCCTTTTTTGTTAGAGCGGACGTTTCGTGCTCACGAGATGTACAAGCAATGATCTCGGCAACGATTGCTGATTCAGCGAGGATCGACATCCTTTTCAATAACGCGGGGGTGGAGGGCCCCTCTGCCAAGTTCGAAAATTACCCTGAAGAGGCTTGGGAAAGAGTTATGGCTGTAGACCTCACTTCTGTGTATTTGGGTATTAAATATGTTCTACCCCACATGCTCGCTCAGGGCGGTGGGGTTATTCTCAGCACAGCATCCGTTGCAGGACTCGTGGGATTTCCTGGTAGTGCCGCTTACTCGGCTGCCAAGGCGGGCGTGATAAATATCACGCGGGTGGCTGCCTTAGAATATGCTAGTAAGAACATCCGTGTAAACTGCATATGTCCAGGAATTGTAGACACGCCTATGGTGGATCGCGTTGTGGGAAAGCGACCGCGTGGTAATGTTACTAGGATGGAGCCAATAGGGCGTCTTGGTAGTCCTGAGGATATTGCAAATGCAGCGTTGTTCCTCGCCAGTGACGAATCTTCTTTTGCCACCGGTGCGCCGTTTATCATTGACGGTGGTTATGTGGCACGGTAGTTGAGGAGTAGATGAGGGAAGCTTCAATTCTGTTTCTGTGGTGGGTGATCTTCGCTGGGACGCACACTGTTATGTCGGGCCAATTGTTTCGGAGCAAACTACAGGGCTTTCTGGGACCGCGAGGTTTCGTGACGCTCTATACGCTGATTGCTGCTGCCACTATAACGCCTCTTTGCTGGTACTATGGCGAGCACCGACACACGGGCCCTCAGCTATGGATTACCTTGTTTCCGTACATGATGAGCCGCGACTTGAACATTTTGCTGATGGTTCTAGCATTTGCACTTTTATTTTGTGGGCTCGTTCAGACGGCACCTAGCTCTATACTCTCAAGTTCGGAGCCTAAGGCATACGGTGTGACCCGGCTCACGAGACACCCGGCATTCGCGGCCTTTTTCCTGTTCGCCCTCGCTCATCTTCTTGTGGCCGGTGCTCTAACGGACGTGGTTTTTTTTGGTGGCTTTGTGGTCTACTCGTGGTTTGGTGCGCTCCGGCAAGACCAACGTAAAATAGCTAGCGTTCCGGGATATGAGAGTTTTTGTGCCGAGACCTCTTTTTTGCCGTTTGGTGCTATCATCAGCGGGAAACAACCATTCCCGCGTGGCGAGCTTAGATGGTCAGTGATTATTCTTGGTTTGGTAGCATTCTATCTTGTGCGGGCCTTTCACCCGATACTATTTGGTGGAATTCTTATGACATTGTAGGGTTTTAGGACTGTCGGTATGGATGTAGTTAGAAACCTATGGAATTGGTTAACCGGAATGCCGCAAGAACAGTTGGTCATTCTTGGGGTGACGGTAGCGGTGCTTGTTTCTGTCAGTCGAGCACTGCGGATACTTTTTTTGTTCGCTTGTCTCGTACTTTTTTGCTTATTCGTTGTCCCACTGTTGATCAGCAGTTATAAGAGTTCTGATCTGCCGGCGGCACTCGACGGAGCAATTAGGCAAGGAGTGGAAACCACGCAAAGCCTTTCTAAAAAATCCAATAACGAACGTGCCGGGCGCGAAGAATAGACGATAAATATTTGCGTGACTTCTGAGAAAGGTCTAATGCGAGAACCTACGGGAAAAGCGCTCGCCTCAGTCTGTATTTGTAGCCGAGGATAACGGGCGGCCTTGCGCGTTTGACCACCGGTCACAGGGGGTGTGTGATGGACGGTCTGAACTACGGCGAGCCGCCGTGGAGAAAGAGGGTATTATGGAAGTTGAGAAGAAAATACAGCAACTAGGACTTGTTCTTCCGCCGAGTCCGGAACCAGTAGCTAACTATGTCCCAGTGGTACGAACCGGTAATCTGGTTTTTGTCTCGGGTCATGGTCCCGGGTATGTCGAGGATGGGAAGATGACATTTGTTCGGGGGCGATTGGGTGCTGACATGGATGTTGATCAAGGGTATGCAGCAGCAAAACAGGTGGTATTAAACATTTTACGATCGATCAAAAACGAGCTTGGAGATTTGGACAAGATACAAAAGATCGTGAAGCTGTTGGGATTTGTGAACTGCACAAGCGAATTTCAAGACCAACCGGCTGTTATAAACGGAGCATCGGACACCCTCGTTGATTTGTTTGGAGAACGAGGACGGCATGCCCGCTCCGCGGTCGGGATGAACCAGCTCCCGTTTGGCATAGCCGTTGAGATCGAGATGGTGGTGGAGGTCGCCGAATAAGGGGGTTGGTCTCAGGCGACAGCAGTGCCGATGCTCAAGTCGCAACATTCGGATGCAGGCGCAATTATTGTGATGGTTTCTGACGGCGTCGCATAGACTATGCCTGCCTAAGTAGTCGAAAACTTCTCCACGAGTGCGGAATTTGATTCCGCTTTCTCGAATGCTGATAGAATCGCTTGTGTCGCATCAACGGTTGGGAGTTCTGCAATTTGCCGGCGTAATAGCTGGGACATTCTGAGCGTCGGAGCATCGAGTAGCTGTTCCTCTTTCCGTGTTCCGGAGGCCGCGATGTCGATGGCAGGGAACAGGCGCCGGTCCGCCAATTTGCGATCAAGCAATAATTCCATATTGCCAGTACCTTTGAATTCCTGCGCGATTACCTCGTCCATGCGGCTTCCCGTATCGATGAGGCAAGTTGCGATGATAGTGAGAGAGCCACCGTCCTCGAGCTGGCGGGCAGCACCGAAGAGCCTTTTTGGTATTTCTAGGGCGTTGGCATCGATGCCGCCACTCATGGTTCTCCCGGAGGCAGTGTTGAGGTTGTGTGCGCGTCCAAGCCGGGTCAAAGAATCTAGAACAATCACGACGTCCTTACCTTTTAGAACCGTCTCTACGGCTTTCTGCAGACAAAGCTCTGATGTGTCTAAATGCTCTTCCAGCGATCGATCATTTGACGATGCAAAGACCTCGGCTGGGACGGCCCGCTTAAAGTCAGTTACTTCTTCTGGGCGCTCGTCGATAAGGAGGCTGTATAGTATTGCGTCTGGTGCACCATAGGCAATTGCGACGCAAAGATCTTTTAGAAACGTTGTTTTGCCCGTCTTGGGTGGAGCGAGTATTATAGCTCGCTGACCGAAGCCGATGGGGCAGAAAACGTCGAGTACGCGAATAGTTAACGGCGATTGCGGGCCGACCAAATCAATTTTTCTGTTAGGGATAATGGGTACTCCCTCCTGGAATTTTTGCAGGGCGGAGGTTATGGGATGGTCGCCGTTACGATTGCCGCGCTGCCCTTTCTGATTATGATTACGCCTACCTCGTCCACGTCTGTTATTGTTTCTCATCTTTTTTGTATTGTCCTCGATTCGTAGCGTGACGCTACGCACTGGTGTCTTGCCACCCAGATCAGTCTATAAGACTTAGGGTGCTTCCACATTGTCAGATTTTATCAGCGAGATGAGTCAAAATTAGACTCGACCTGAGAAGCCCCTCAATAGTGACGCTTCTCCTAGTACCAACCTATGTGTACAAACATTTTCTGAGCCGTGCAATCCTGCTCAGGCACTCCCGAGCTTCTTTTACATTACTCTACGATGCCGAATCTTCTTTATTTTGCCTACGGCCGCTTATACGTAAATGAGCGAGACCTATGGCAACGCCGCCTGCTGCAAGAGTTAGTGTAGTTTGCAGCCAGTCCGAAAGTCCTATGTCATGCCGAGAAATCCCCTGGCTGGCTAAGAAAGCTATTGCTAGACCGGTCAAAGCTTCTCCGGCTATTAAGCCTGACGCGAACAGGACAGCAGGGTCGGCTGTTAGCTTATCCGTGGCGCTTTTTCGATTCACGGATCGGAAAAGCGCCAGAACGCCGCCTATGAAGATAGGCACCGACAAGCCGAGCGGTAGATACATGCCTACCGCAATTGGCATTATATAAACCTTAAAGGCAGGACGATGTTTTTTGAGGAAGCGTCCTACGGCTACTAAAAGGAATGCAATCGTAGCGCCTGTAGCTAAGAGGTCCCACGGTAGTTGTTGGTCGCTGAAAAATGCCCGGGCAATACTTGCAAAAAGCCGGGCCTGAGGAGCAGGAAGTTCGGGACCCCCGATCCCACCGGGAGTGAAATCCTGCAACATTTGTAGCGTAGGTGCCAGGATCACCGCAGCGACGGCCACCCCGGCCACTTGCATTATCTGTTGTTTTTTTGGGGATGCTCCCACCAAATGGCCAGTCTTTAGATCGTTGCAGATGTCGCCCGCCGTGCATGCTGTGCAGCAAACAATTGCGGCGATTCCCAAGGAGGCTATCAAACCCGTAGTGCCGGTAAAGCCGGCGAGGACCAAAAACATGCCGGTGATGAGAACCGCTGTTATTGTCATACCTGACACGGGGCTGTTCGAGTTGCCGACTAGCCCTACGGTGTGACAGGCGACAGCGGTAAAGAAAAACGCCGAAGCTAACATTAAAAAGGTTGCGAGTAGGGTAACCTCGAAATTCGCTGTCAAGTGGAAATACACGCAGACTACGAGAACAATACAAAGGAGCGTTAGCGAAATGACCCAGACTCCTGAGATGTCCGGATGGTTGAAATCTTTGGAGGTTCTTAGGCTAGGGGTGGTAGTGTTTTTGTATAGCGTGGAGGCAACCCTATAAATATGCACCCTTACTACTACCAGTGATATGAAACAGCCTACAACAATCGCCCAC